>JARCMA010000475.1 GCA_030248405.1 Microcoleus sp. MP8IB2.171 | reverse complement strand
GTCTAATAATGGGAATGTGACTATTTTTAAATAAAAATAGTCACATTCCCATTATCAAATAATACCATGTCAAGCGAAAGAAGTAAAGCGATCGCCTCGAAAAAAAAAGGCGAATTTTTTGAGCTACCATTAAGAAAAGTAAAGCTTCATTCAGTTGACAGTTGACAGTTGACAGCTACCTCTACCTGGAAGGAAGAGGATTGAAGCAATGAATAGTCTGATTTTAATTTCTCCCTCAAAGGGAGAGGCTTTAAACCAATTCTTTCTGGTAAATTTGGCAAATTGGAAATAGGAAAGTACAGACAATTATGACATACGATTACGACTTGTTTGTGATAGGTGCGGGCTCGGGCGGATTGGCTAGTTCCAAGCGCGCGGCATCCCACGGGGCGAAGGTGGCGATCGCCGAAAATGACTTAGTAGGCGGAACCTGCGTAATTCGCGGCTGTGTCCCCAAAAAACTCATGGTGTACGCCTCAACATTTTCGCACCTTTACGAAGATGCGATCGGCTACGGTTGGAGTGCTGTAGAAAGCAGTTTCGATTGGGAAAAACTCGTTACCAGCGTAGACACAGAAGTGCGGCGGCTGAGCAAACTGCACATCAGCTTCCTTGAAAAAGCCGGAGTGGAATTAATCTCAGGATACGCCAAATTTATCGACGCCCACACCGTCGAAGTTGGCGACCAAAAATTTACCGCTGCTAAAATCTTAATTGCAGTCGGCGGCGAAGCTCACAAAATCGACATTCCTGGCATCGAACACGCCATTACTTCCCGCGAAATCTTCTTGATAAAAGAGCAGCCGAAACGGTTGGCAATTTTGGGAGGAGGTTACATCGGTGTTGAATTTGCCTGCATTATGAACGGTTTGGGAAGTCAAGTAACTCAAATCATCCGGCGTGATTTAATTTTGAACGACTTTGATGGAGAACTTCGCACTAACGTGCAGGAAGGAATGGTTAAGCACGGGATCAATTTTGTGACGGGAAGCTCGATCGCACAAATTGAGAAAACCCCAGAAGGATTAAAATTAACTTTGTCGGGAGAATCCACAGAAACTTTGACAGTAGACGCGCTTTTGTGCGCTACCGGGCGCTGGCCCAACTTGGAAAAATTGGGTTTGGAAAATGCGGGAGTAGAAACTGATAAAGGTGCGATCGTAGTTACCAAAGACAGCCGCACCAGCCAGCCGCACATTTTTGCAGTGGGAGATTGCACCAACCGCATCAATTTAACGCCAATTGCGATCGCGGAAGGCCGTGCTTTTGCTGATACGGAATTTGGCAACAATCCGAGAGCAATTAGTTATGAAAATGTCGCATCAGCCGTATTTTCCCAGCCGGAAGCTGCTACAGTCGGTTTAAGCGAAGAGCAAGCGAAAGTTAAATTTGGTGACTCTATTAAGTGCTACACAGCCAAGTTTCGACCGATGTTTCACTCTTTGACAGGTGCAGATGAAAAGACTTTTGTCAAGTTAATTGTTGAGACTAATACCGATCGCGTTTTGGGCGTACACATGGTGGGGAAAGACGCGGGCGAGATTATTCAAGGAATGGCGATCGCAGTTAATATGGGAGCTACCAAGAAAGATTTCGATGCGACTATTGGCATTCACCCATCGACTGCTGAAGAGTTTGTGACTCTGCGGTAAAGCGGGGGAAGCAGCCAGGGGTTTAAACCCCTGGCTAATAGCTAAAGTCGGTTAAAACCGACTCAAGAAAACTATTTTGAATAACAGGCAGGATGCCTGTTCCACACAAAAATTTAATTTTCTGGTTGTGGGGTGTCCCGCCCGCCCAAAAATACAATTTAGATACAAAACAGCTTATTAATGAGTGATTCAACCAAACAAAAAAAATTTTTAGCATTCTATCTTGGTCAGCAGCCTGATTCACAAGGTCGGGCGATCGAGGATATTTGGTCGTGGGATTACCAGAAGCTGGAATCCGTGCACAATTACATTCAATGGCTGTTTCCGCTAAGAGAAAAGAGCCGCTTTAATTCCAGTGCTCCTACTTTAAATGATGAAGTGATTCAAGCTTTTAGAACCACTGAAGAGTTGAGAAATCGCTTACTCCATTCGTTCACTGTCATGCTGGCGTTTTACGGGTTGGAATGCCGCGAAGGGGAAAACGCAGAAATTGTAATTGCCAAATCTGCAGAATATTTGTCAAGAAAAAGAGAGTGGATTGAAAGATTTAATCACAACTACCTGCGGCTGACTAGGATTATTACAAGTTTGACAGAGTTGGGATTGAAGAATTATGCTTTGGCTCTTTTCAGATGTTTGGATGATATATATAATGAAAATAAAGAAAGTATTGGTTTAGAAACTTATACTTATTGGAAAAAAGCTGTAAATAGTTAGAATCGATATTTGGGACTTGCCGCCATAGCCAACCATACGCCCCACAAAAACATTAAATTTTTGTAGAACAGGCCTCTTGCCTGTTAGGGGCGGGCTAGAAGCCCAACCCCTACTCCCCACAAGAAAATTAAATTTTTGTGGAACAGGCATCTTGCCTGTTACTGACATTGGTACAGTTTTACACCACAAGCGGATTCATGCTCAAAATATTATTTTAAATAATTTGAACCTTTTTCGCGATCGCCCTGTCTAAACACTTCAGATAACGAACTGGTGGGGGAGACTTCACAGGTGTTAGGTGTGCCAGCCAATGTTTTAATCGATGACTGTTCCGACTCGGACTTAGTTGCTCAATGTTTAAAGGGCGATCGCACTTGCTTTCGCTATCTTTACCAACGCTACCAACACAAAGTCAGGTCAACCCTTTACCAACTCTGCGGCCCGTCGCTTCTTGACGATTTAGCACAAGAAGTATTCCTGCGAGTTTGGAAAGGATTACCCAAACTCAAGCACCAGGAAAACTTTTCTACTTGGCTTTATCGAATCACTTGGAATGTGGCTTCTGACCAAAGACAAGCATTTGCTAAACAGCATTTTTTTGACTCCCAACTCAAAAATCAAGAAGTAATGGATCGGGTTATTCTCAAAGATAACACATCAGACTTGATGCAGTTGCACTATCAAGATTTAGTGCAGCGGGGACTGGAGCAATTGAGCTTTGAACACCGCAGCGTTTTGGTGCTGCACGACTTAGAAGACATCCCGCAAAAAGAAGTAGCCCAAATTTTGGGACTGCCGACGGGGACTGTCAAATCTCGCGTGTTTTATGCCCGAAATGCTGTGCGGCAATTTTTGCAAAAAGAAGGTGTCAGGGAGCTATGAATAACCCAAGCAGCGACCAAGAGTTAGTTAATTTTTTGAAGCGACATCGCCCTAATATTCCTGAATCTGAACCAGATTTAGAGCAAAAAATTCTAGCAGCAATCGAAAGTAATCAGGCGAGTGTTTTCCATGAAAGCCACCGCAAAAAAACGCGATTAAGTGCCTCAGCTAAGTCTGATGACAGGTTAAAAATCTCCTCTGTTTCTAAGTGGGCTTTATCGTCTGCGATTGCTGCTAGCCTGCTAGTTTTTTGGTCGGGCTACCGTCCGTTTGAGACTGCACAATTGCCAGATGAGGAAACAGCTAAGTTAGAAGCATTTTTAGTTACTAACTGGGAGGGTGTCCTCCATGATTCTCCCCAAGAAAGTATGACCGATCGCTCACAAACAGACTGGTTGACTTTCAGCCCTGGTGCTGACAATGAACCGCCAACAAATAAGTAATATCAAAGAGGTAATTTTCATGTCAATTCGTCGTATTTCTGCCCTAGCCGTTTTAATGCTGACTCTCGGTAGCACAGCCGCAGCAATAGCAGTTCCTAATCCCCTAGAACCGCAAACAATTGCCCAAAACCAGCGTCCCAATCGACCAGGTGGCAAGGAAGGTGGGATGTTCGAGAAACTGAATTTAAGCGCAGACCAAAAGCAGCAAATGCAGGCAGTTCGCGATCGCTACAAAGACCAAGTTTCCCAGCGGATGCAAGCAGTTCGCCAAGCCAGACAAGAATTGGAAACGATGATGTCCGGCACGGCAAATGCTAGCGAAATGCGCGAAAAACACCGTCAAATAATCGGATTGAGGCAGCAGTTGGAAGAGGTTCAATTTGAAAGTACACTTGCAATGCGAGAAGTGCTCACTGCCGAACAGCGCAGCCAATTAGCTCAACTGATGCAGCAGCGCCGACAAGCTGCTAGAAACAGGATGCAAAACGGTCAAAAACCGCAGTAATTGACGAGTAGTTTTGAGTGAATCGCAGGGTGCTTACGCACTCTGCGATTCATTAGTTCAAGCTCCCCGATTGGGAGCTTGAACTTTTGCAGCTAAGCTAGAAATTGGAGTTTTGAGGCAGGAGGCAGAAGGAAAGAGGAAGAAGAAAGGAGTCATAAGAAGTGTTTTTACAAATATGAGATGCTCCCCCCAGATTCATGGAGTAAATCTAAAATCTAAAATCTAAAATCTCAAACCTAAAATCGAATAACCGCTCTAGCTGGGGCGAAACGTTAGCTTTCATGCTGGTTGCGTCGCCTAATGTAAAGGTGTGGGTTGAGATTTTGCCCTCGAATGAATGTGCGATCGGTAATTTGGACGTTGGTACTGAGGGTTTTTGGGAATTGCGGGTATCGACGACGCCGCCGAGTGTGACTCGATCGCGATCGCAAATCCCCGCCAATTCCAACATGATATCATCGGCGTGTTCCATATTTTATAGCTTCAATCAACCGCCGGTGCTATCTAACAGTGCTTCCACTTCTGCATCACTCATCGCTTGGGCTTTTGGTATGTCATAATCGGGACTTTCTTGAGAGCGGACAATTTTTTATGATCTGTCAACAGGGGACAAGTGAAGAATATATTTAGATTCTGTTTGGTTTTAATATAGCCAGGGCTTACGCAAAGGTACAGCTAGATGACTTAAAACCCTTGCCATCCCAGCGATATGGATGTACCGCGCTGAATTAAGAAACGCTATATTTAAGTAGATGTGGGTTCTTGTTGTCTCCACTTTTCAATCTCATCTTTTGATAACAATAACGTCTCCTCAATCTCTTTTCGCACTTTAGAAGATACATGAGCAGCACCACTATTAAGACAAATAACCAGCAACTTATTTGCATCATGATACTGTAGTAGCACATCCTCCTTATTTTCCGTGAAGTTCCAAGCGTGACCTATATTTCTATAGTTGATAATCTGTTGCCTTAATTTATCTGCGAAAATGGCACTGTTTTCTGTGATCCAATCTAAATAGTCACCTTTGCTTGCCTCTTCTGTAGTTTTTTGAATTTTAAGTTCGTCAAGAGTTTGATGTAGAGGGCAATCGCTATCAAGTAACCTTGATAATTCAAGAGCCTCCTTTAAATCAACTGAGTCAATGTCCCCCTGGCGTAAATCATTAAAAACCCTCAACAGGTATACATCTATCGCTGTTTCCTGATATCTAAGGAAGTTAAATTCTTCTTCCAAATTAAGAAAAATAAAATTATACTCCTTTTTTAAGTCTTCTGCAAATTGCGAGGGAAATAGATCTTCTAAAACATAGAAAATGTATGGTCTACAAGCAAATTCCAAATAGAAAGCGCGTATAGCTGCTTTTTTATAAAACGATACATAGGCTGTGCTTGATTTTATGTTAAGCCAACTGATAAAATTATGTAAATCTTTATCTAAATCTAGAAGTTGATCGATCTGTAGCTTCATTAAGCGTAGCAGATTATCGGCAGACGGCAACATCTCAACAGCCAGTAAAAAGACCTCACGCCAACGTGGCTCCGTAAGGTGACAACCCAGCTTTTGCAAAGCTTGTGGATCAGAATTGCTAACAAGTGCCCTAGCCGTGAAATACTCTTGAAAAGTTAAGTGAGAGAAAGAGTAGATTTTTTGCGCCCTTTCCACCAATAACCCATGTTGCGCCTCAATGGACTTCACAACCATCTCACTATCCAGTTGCAAAGCCTCCGGGCCGTTTTGAGCATCGGGCAAATTGCGGATGTAATCAGAAATATCCTGTTCGAGTTGTTTCTGTTTAAAGAAATAGTCTCCCCGCTCAAAGGTAGTCAGAGCAATTTGACTCAGTAAATCTTTCTTGTGCTGCAATGATAAATTTTTATAAATCTGCTCTCGCTCTATTTTTCGGGTTTCATCCCATCTTCTCAGCAGGATATCCACTCCTTCTTCATAAATTTCCCAACGATTAACAGGGAATTTGGCTGATTCTTCAAACACCAAACATAACAGCGTTAGCAGTAACGGATTTGTTGCCAGTTCTCGAATCCGGTCATTTTCCCTAAGCTGTTCAATAAATTCTTCGGCTTTGGCAGGTTCTTTACTCTGAAACCATTTCTGGGCAAAGGTATCAATCTGCTCGTCATCAAAATCTGCGACTTCAACCTCTGTAAACTTCTCAAAAGTATAATCTTTTGCTGCAATCCGGCAAGTTATTACAAAGTGATTCGTGTGAAACTTGTCTGAAAAATCGCGAACTTGCTTGATGACACGGTTGTTATCCTCATCTTTTACTTCATCCAAACCATCGAGTAAAACCATTGTTTTACCGTGCTTCAATAGCACAGCTATTTGTTCAGCCGAGACATCACAATCAGAAAAAATCTGGATGATGTATTCCAGTAAGCTCGGTTTTCCTTCTGTTTCTGCAAACGGCTTGAGCGCGATAAAAATTGGGACGCGATGAGATTGAAAGTTACCTTTATTGCACTGGATTGCTAAATGCTTCAAAAATGTAGTTTTTCCCGAGCCTGGCTTACCCAACACCATTAATTTTGGATGGTTTTCAACTGCTTTTAGTCCTGGTATTCGTGGTTCAGTTACTTGGCCAAGTCCGAAGCGATCGAAGTTTTCTGAATTACAGTCTTGCAACAGTTCATCAATTTCGCGCCGCCGATGACTGGTAATTTTTTCCAGAATATTGACGTTGGTGTAAAGGTCACTTACGTCAATGGGTTGCGACATCGTGAGCGATCGCATTGTACCGCATTGGTATTGAATCATCTCGCTGCAATTCTGGCGCACCTCTTGCACCAAGTCATTTAACTCATCCTCTGACAGATTAGAAGTTGGAGAGTCCGAAGCCTTGCATTTACGATATTCAGCAGTCAGAAAATTGAGCAAGCGACCATATTTACCGGGGCCTTTACCGTTGATACTAAACTTTTTGTAAACCTGGCTCATGCGAGTGGTAAGCGCACTGTTGGTGATATGGAGTTTTGTTGCTATCTCTAATTCTGTCTTGTTACTGCTAAACCAGATTACAAAAGCATCCTCTTGCTCTGGCGAAAGCGCATACTTACGAGCCATCTCAATTAAAAAGTCACGCGGCATTGACATTGACTAACCTCTCTATTACCTGACAACGAATTCAGTATCTTCTATCTAGCCTTAAATCACAGTTATGGCTGATCTTATATTACTTATTCTGGAGCAAAAATGCTATTCAATAGCAAGCTGAAACTGAAGATTGTAGATATGTCAGCCTAAGTCAGTCTAAGTCAGCCTCAACGTGAGAGATATCTCCAAAGATAAATTGCGAAATTGTATTTAGCAATTTTTGGGAGATTCTTATCATGAAAAGAACCAGGGCTAATGGACGGTTTGACTACAAAGATGAAAATGGCATTCGGCTACCAGCAGTTACCACGATACTTAAGGCTACACAGCCGATTGAATCTGTAGCTGCTCTTTCTAATTGGCGCAAGAAAGTAGGGAACGCAGAAGCAAATCGCATTGCTGTAACCAGCCGTCGCCGGGGAGAACTATTGCATCAGTGGGTTAAGGATTATTTGCAAGGGTTATCTCCCACGGCTTCCAGCCTGATTCAGCCCTATTGTTATAGCGTTCAGTCCGTACTGGAGAAACTTAGCGATGTCCAGTTGGTCGAGACTGTTGTGCCAAATTATGTGGAAGGATACGCCGGGAAAGTTGATTTAGTTGCCCGTTATCAAGGTGTTCCATACACTATTGAGTGGACGACTGCTGAAGAACCTAAACTGCGAGTAGAAAAACTCTACGACAAGCCTTTACAGTTAGTTGCTTATGGTGGGGCAATTAATCGATGCTATGGTGAGACTCTGTTTGGTAATAAAATTGTTAATGCTTTGATTGTTGTGGCTCTTCCCGATGAAGATGCGGAAATATTTGTGTTGGAACGCGAACAATTGCTGGAATACTGGCAGAAGTGGTTGAAACGCCTAAAATTTTTTGGAGAAAAAGCTGCTTGATAGGTTCAGAAATAGTTAGGATAGAACTGGAGTTGGCCAGTTCTATCCCTAACTATGTTTAGGGTCTTGTTTTTGGGCGGATGCTGTGGCTTAGCCGCGAGTGCTTGTGACAGTTGCGTAAGTCCTGATAGTATTTATTAAATTAACCGTAGAGAGCGCAGAGTTCGCAGAGGAAGAGCCGGGGAGAATTACCATTTTATTATTACATGAGTGCAGTTTGCTAGTAAACGGGAGCTATTGAGATGAAATTGTTAAAATTATGGCGTTTAGTTTTATTAAGTCTAGTTTTTGGGATGGCTGTAATTTTATCAAATTGCGGCACGCCCTCAAACACGGTTAGCAATAATTCTCCAACTCCGACAACTCCTGCTGCGGTTCCGGCTGGGGCTTTAGTTTACGGTGCGGGCGGGCCCCCGATCAATCTGGAACCGGGAAATATTACTGATGGCAATTCGGTGATTGTTATCGACCAAATTTACAATCGCTTGACTGATTTCAAACCGGGAACTGTGGAACTGGAACCGAGTCTGGCGACTGAATGGTCGAGTTCAACGGATGGCAAAACTTGGACTTTTAAATTGCGATCGGGGGTCAAGTTTCACGACGGGACGGATTTTGACGCGGAAGCTGTTAAGTTTAATGTCGATCGCTGGTGGGATGCCAAAAATCCTAACGGTTTTCGAGAAGCGGGCAAGAATTATCCGATTTGGAAAAATTTTTTTGGCGGGTTTAAGGGAGAAAAAGATTCTTTAGTAAAAGATGTGGCAGTTGTTGATAAGTTTACAATTAAGTTTGTTTTAAATCAACCTTTTGCTGCTTTTCCGTCGGCGATTGGGTCTGGTTATTTCGGGATCGCGAGTCCGGCGGCGGTGAAAAAAGCGGGTGCTAAATACGGTACTCCTGGGTCGCTGGCTGTGGGTACGGGGCCTTTTGTGTTTCAGGAATGGCGATCGGGCGATCGCATTATCTTAGAGAAAAATCCTAATTATTGGAAAGCAGGAACACCGAAAGTAAATCAGTTGGTAATTCGTTTTGTTGATGATCCGGCGGCGAGACTGGCTCAGTTGCGAGCAGGTCAACTTGATTTTACTGTGGATTTAACGCCGGATCAACTGAAAGAAGTTCAGGGAGATGCTAATTTAGAAGCTGTTGTGCGACCTTCTTTTAATGTCGGTTATTTAGCGTTAAATCCGAGTTATGCACCTTTATCAAAACCGGAAGTCAGGCGGGCGATCGCCCAAACAATCAACAAGCAAGCCATAGTCAAGGCTTTCTGGGGAGAACTTGGCAAATATGACTCGCAATTTATCCCGCCTGCGCTCAATTGGGCGGCGTCCGATCAAGTTAAAGATTATGAATTTAACCCGCAGCAAGCTAAAGCAATTCTCGCGAAAGCGGGTTATCCAAACGGTTTTGATTTGGATTTGTGGTATATGCCCGTCAGCCGTCCCTATTTTCCCACGCCGAAGCCGATTGCTGAGGCTTTTGCGGCGGATTTGAGCGCGATCGGGATTCGGGTAAAATTGCTGACAAAGGATTGGTCTGCTTATTTAGCCGATCGGCTCAAACCTCCCGGATTTCAAGCTTTTATGATGGGTTGGACGGGAGATTATGGCGATCCAGACAATTTTTATTATCCTCACTTCGGGCCGGGTTCGACGGCGGATTTGGGAAATTGGAAAAATCCGAAAGTTCTGGAACTTTTGGATCGAGGGAGGGCGAGTGGGGATAAAGCAGCTAGGGCGAAAATTTATGCAGAAGTTAGCGAGATTTTGCATGGGGAAGCTGTGCGTTTGCCGATCGTGCATTCGCAGCCGCTGTTAGGGAAACGCAAGAATATTCAAGGTTGGATTCCGAGTCCTTTGGGGTCGGAGTCTTTTGAGGATGTGAGTAAGTCTTGAGAATTCCTGCATAGATAAGACGGCGGTTGAAACCGCGCCTACACAGACAAAACCCGCCTCCGCGGGTTGAACAAAAGAACCCGATAAAAATGCCACAAAACAGGATATTATAAGTCAATACGGTTCACTTAAGACAGATCCCCCCTAACCCCCCTTAAAAAGGGGGGGACAAGAAAGCTCTCAAAGTCCCCCTTCTTAAGGGGGATTTAGGGGATCTCCGGGGCATAAATAGTGTTAAGTGAACCGTATTGTATTATAAGTGGCGAATTACTACTTATAAAAATGGCTAAATATATTGTTAAACGTTTGCTGGGAATATTACCGGTTCTGTTCGGAATCACTCTGCTGGTATTTGCTTTTTTGCATTTGATACCGGGAGACCCGGCAACTGTGCTTTTGGGAGAACGCGGAACTCCCGAACAGGTGGAAATGTTGAGAGCGAGATTAGGTTTGAATCAGCCTTTACCTTTGCAATATTTGGCTTTTTTATGGAGTTTGATTCGCTTGGATTTGGGAAATAGCATTATTAGCGGTATTCCGATAATTGATGAAATTATAAGTCGCTGGCCAGCTACTTTTGAACTGTCTGTGGCGGCGATGTTTGTAGCACTTTTTATCGGAATTCCGGCGGGGATCTTGGCTGCTGTTCGGAAAAATAGCTGGCTGGATAATCTCGCCATGAGTGGTTCGTTAATTGGCGTATCTTTACCAGTGTATTGGTTGGGATTGATGTTGATTTATTTGTTTGCTGTTTATCTGAAATGGCTGCCTCCTAGCGGGCGGATTAGTGTAGATTTGGGGTTTGGTTTTAAGTCGATTACGGGTGTTTATGTTTTGGATTCTTGGCTGATGTGGGATTTGGCGGCTTTGCGGGATGCGATCGCCCATTTAATCCTCCCAGCTTTGACTTTAGGAACTATTCCTCTGGCGATTATAGCTCGCATCACTCGTTCTGCGATGCTGGAAGTGCTTTCTCAAGATTACATCCGCACTGCGAGGGCTAAGGGATTGCCGGAATATTGGGTGATTTTGAAACACGCTTTGAAAAATGCGTTTTTGCCGATCGTCACAACTATCGGTTTACAGTTCGGCACTCTTTTAAGCGGCGCTATTCTGACTGAAACTATTTTCTCGTGGCCGGGAATTGGTTCTTGGATTTATAGCGGTATCCTGACGCGGGATTACCCCATTGTCCAAGGCGGAGTAATTTTTGTGTCTGTGACTTTTGTACTGATTAATCTGGCGGTTGATATTTCCTATGCTTTTTTCGATCCGAGAATTCAGTACCGTTAATTAAAAGGAAATCAGACAAGAAATGCTTGTTTAACATCCGGCCGCAGCAGGTAGTAAATGCTAGCCACTGCAAAACCTAGAGTTAAAAAATTGACTGCTGTGCCACCGCTGCCCAACATTTTGGCAATTTGCGCGAGGGTGGCGATGATATGGACAATTAACGTTCCCGTCCAAGCCCATTTTTTGAGTTGAAACAAACCCCAAGTTAAGAGTAAGGAGAGGAGGCCTAAAATAAAACTAATTCCAGCAAAAATTGCAATGAAGCTGCCGATAACAGTACCAACTTTTGCCCCGAATCCAACCGCACCGAGGCCGCCAAAAATGCCGGCAAAAAGTAAGATGAACAAGCCGTCAAGGAGGCTGAATACGCCGCTAATTAGCTGCAAGATTGCCAGAACTGTAACGCTTTGAGGACGATTCATTATTTTGATTTTCCATTTTTAACGAATTTGAAAAATATTTTAACCTGTTGCGGACACAGGGCGGATATGTATTCAGGACTTACGCACCGCTACCCGTGAAACCGAGTTTCTGCGCGGATTTTTCGCGGACAAACCTGTTATTTTTCACAGAAACCGGGTTTATGAGAGTAAGCGTCTTAATATTGTGTCGTTACGAGCTTAGCACTGGCCGATCCCGTTGCGATCGCTAACACGAGTCCGCAATGACCTAGTAACGGTCGATCGCCCCCTGCCATATCGGCCTTTGTTGCTGGTGAGAAGCGCGCTCCTCGATCCCAAAAACAATATTATCTGCTAAAATATATTTTAATTGGCCAGCAGCCGGGAGCGATTCTGTTTGGGATCACCTCTTTGGGCGGAAAAAACTTAACATTTTTTAATAACTTGCAAAGATTAGCTATAATTGTTTACAGGTGCTGGTTGGGGAACTTTTTATAAATCACCCGATCGGATGAGTCTGAAAGACGATGCCAAGCATCAGCAAAAATTTTACCTTTAAGGTAATCCTGAGATTAAATTAGGTGAGTCGGTATGATCGTTAGCCCTAAAAAGGAAACTGCTCAGGTCAAGGTGGAAGATACTCAGACAGCAGACACCAAGGCCGCAGAGACCAAAATTGCAGATAAAAAAACCGCCCAAAAGCAGTCTCCGAAGAAACCCGCGCGCAAACCGCAGCGGTGGGCGATTGGGTTGGTGGCAGCCGGGTTGCTAGCTGTACCGACCACTATCTATATAGCAAAAAGTCGATCGCAGCCGAAAGTAGATGCGATCGCCACTATGACAGTGCCGGTGGAAGCGCAAAACCTCACGGTGCGGATCACATCGAGCGGCACGGTGCAGCCCGTACAGCGCGTGAATCTCAGCCCCAAAGGCTCCGGCCGGATCGCAGAATTATTTGTCGAACAGGGCGATAAAGTCGAAGCAGGACAGATTGTTGCCCGCATGGAAAGCCGCGATGTAGAAGCTCAACTAGCTCAAGCTCAAGCCCGCGAAGCTAGCATTCGGGCAAAACTCGCCAAAATCGAAGCCGGGAATCGATCGGAAGATATTGCCAGCGCCCGAGCGCGCTTAGATCAAGCCGAGGCCAGTCTCGCGCAAGTCCAAGCCGGCAGCCGCGTAGAAGAAGTTGCAGGAGCCAGAGCCCGCTTGCAGCAAACTCAAGCAGGCTTGCAGCGACTGCGAGCCGGCAGCCGCGTAGAAGAAGTAAACCAAGGGCGAGCTCGTTTAGCCCAAGCTCAAGCTCGTTTAGCAGATGCTCAAACCGGCAGTGTCAAACAAGAAATTGCCCAAGCACAAACGCAAATTGAATCGAGTAAAGCCCAAGCCGAACTAACCGCTCAACGGGTAGAACGCAATCGACCGTTAGTGGAAGAAGGTGCTCTTGCTAAAGATAAACTGGATGAATTAATTAAAGAAAATCGTACAGCCCAAGCTAAATTAACAGAATCTCAAAGACGCCTGCAACAACTACAAGAAAGTCGGGAGTCGCAAATTAAGCAACTGCAAGCTGCTGTGCAAGTCGAGCAGCAAGCATTGAACCAATTGCAAAATGGCACGCGATCGGAAGAAATTACCAGAGCCGAAGCAGAAGTTGCCGAAGCTAAAAGCAAATTAGCGCAGCTAGAAAACGGCAACCGTCCAGAAGAAATCGCCAAAGCCGAAGCAGCAGTTGCTGAAGCAAAAAGCCAATTTGCCGCACAAGAAAACGGTTCTCGCCCGGAAGAAATTGCTCAAGCTCAAGCTGAATTAGCCGAAGCTCAAGCTCAAGTCCGCTTTCAAGAAGTGCAGTTAGAGGATACGAAAGTTCGCGCTCCTTTTGCTGGAATTATTACCCAAAGATACGCCATTCAAGGAGCTTTTGTAACTCCGGCAACTTCGGCATCGGAAGCGACTTCGGCAACTTCGACATCGATTGTCGCTTTGGCTAGAGATGTGGAAGTTTTGGCGAAAGTGCCGGAAGCAGATATCAGTCAAATTAAACCGGGTCAAATAGTTGAAATTGTGGCTGATGCTTATCCCGATAAAGTGTTTAAAGGCCGCGTTAAATTGATTGCGCCGGAAGCTGTTAAGGAACGAGATGTGACTTTGTTTCAAGTGCGCGTAGCCCTTGATACGGGCAAGGATTTCTTGCAATCGGGGATGAACGTAGATTTGAGATTTGTTGGTCAAAAGTTGAGCAATGCTTTAGTTGTGCCGACGGTGGCAATTGTGACTAATAAAGGTCAAACGGGTGTGCTGGTTCCTGATGAGAAACAGCAGCCGAAGTTTCAAGCTGTGACGGTTGGATCGACTATTGGTAACAAGATTCAGATTTTGGAGGGTGCGAAGGCGGGCGATCGCGTTTTTATCGAACTTCCTCAAGGTAAAAAGCTGGAGGATATTATCAAGAATCAAAAGTAGGGCATGGGGAATAGGGCATGGGGCCTTATTTCTCTCATCGCTCTAGGGTGTTTTCCAACTCGGAGATCCCCCCTAACCCCCCTTAAGAAGGGGGGAACAAGAGCAGTCAAAGTCCCTCTTAACAAGGGGAGGACAAGACTATTCAAAGTCCCCCTTATTAAGGGGGATTTAGGGGGATCGAGACTCGACTACAAGCGAGATTTATTATGGGTTTAAATATTAAGTTGACACCAATAATCCCAATCCAAAATCTAAAATCTAAAATCTAAAATCTAAAATCGAATTATGGATATTGTTGAAAGCGTCAAAATGGCTGTCACAACTTTGATGGCAAACAAGCTTCGCAGCAGCTTGACGATGTTAGGAATTATCATCGGCAATGCTTCGGTAATTTCTATGATCGGTATCGGCGAAGGAGCTCAAACATTTATCGAGGGACAAGTTAACTCTCTGGGTTCAAACTTGCTATTTATTATTCCCGGAAGTCCTGAAGCCCAAAGCCGCCCGGTGATTCCGCCACAGACTTTAGTAGTGGAAGATGCAGAGGCGATCGCATCTCAAGTTGCTTCTGTCCAAGAAGTCGCACCAACTCTCAACGACAGTCAACTCGTTACCTACCGCAACAAAAATGTCTCATCTTCCATTGTCGGAACTACCCCAGAATTTCTGACAGTCAGAAGCTTTGATGTTGGTCAAGGTCGATTTTTAAACAAATTAGATTTAGAAAGACAAGAAAATGTGGTTGCTTTAGGTTCAGAAGCAGCAGAACAATTATTTGGCAATACACAGCCAGTTGGTCAATACATTCGCATCAAAAACTCGACTTTTCAAGTGATTGGAGTCATGCAGGCAAAGGGTTCTAGTTTTGGCGACAATCAAGATATGAATGTTTATTTGCCTCTGACAACAATGGCAAATCGAATCGTTGGTCGCTCGTCTCCCTACGGTACAAAAGTAACATTTATTTCGGTTTCCATTAAAGATGAAACTATGATGCAAGCTGCCCAATTTCAAATAGAAAATCTGCTCAGGTTGCGTCACAAAATTACTAAGGAGGATGATTTTACTGTTCGCAACCAGAAAGATTTAATGAATACTTTGGGCAGCATTACTGGTGCTTTGACGTTGATGTTGGCTTTTGTGGCGGCAATTTCGCTGTTTGTCGGCGGCATCGGGATTATGAATATCATGCTGGTTTCTGTTACCGAACGCACGAAGGAAATTGGGCTGAGAAAGGCGATCGGAGCTTCTCAGCAAGATATCCTGATTCAGTTTATGATAGAGTCTGTGATTTTGTCAGCGGCAGGCGGGGCGATAGGCACTGGATTCGGTATCGGCGGCGTGCTTTTAGTAGCTGCTTTTACTCCCCTGCAAGCTAGTGTTTCCCCAGTGGCGATCGCACTTGCTGTTGGTGTTTCCGGCAGTATCGGCTTATTTTTCGGCATCGTACCGGCAAAACAAGCTGCTAAATTAGACCCGATTGTGGCATTGAGAAGTGCTTAATTAGTTTGTTGACGGTTGACTGTTGACTGTTGACTGTTCACGGTTGACTGTTGACTGTTGACTGTTGACTGTTCACGGTTGACTGTTGACTGTTGACTGTTGACTGTTGACTGTTGACTGTTGACTGTT
>JARCMA010000474.1 GCA_030248405.1 Microcoleus sp. MP8IB2.171 | reverse complement strand
TAGCTGGCAGTTTGTTAGGACTGGGACTTGCACAGCGGATTCCCAACTTAGGAGCGCTTCGCGGCACGGGAGGCGGCGGTGTTGGAGGAGTTTTGGGTGGCTGTTTGTTTATTCTGTTTGCTTACAATTTATCCGGTACTGCAGGCCGTTTGGCTGGCTGTGCTGCGATCGGTTTTTGGATTGGAATTATGTTGGTTGTAGCCGAAACTTTGTTTAACAAAGCTTGGCTGGTAATTAGTTACGATAATGGAGCAAATCGCACTCTCACTCTCGGTTCGGAACCAGTGACTTTTGGCAGTGATGAAAATTTGTCTATTATCTGCATTCCTAATGTTTCGCCCCTAGCAATGCGGTTTCAATTGGAAGCAGGTCAAATTGTTTGCGAGAATGTTGATAGCGGGGCGGTGAGTTATTTGCGATCGGGCGACCAAAAGAAAATCGGCAACTGTACAATTACAGTAGGAAACTCTGACTTGCCAGCCCCAACACCGGCAAATATTCCGCCTACCTTTATATCAGATCAGCCCGCAGTAAATTCTTTTACCAGCAGCCAATTTTCTCTGAAATTAGGCAGTCGAGTTATTCCTCTGAGTGCGGGAACTCAACTATTCACCTCTGACATACCGAGTTTAACAGCCGCAGCATCTAACGGTCTGGTAGCTATAGTCACTTCTCGATCGAGAAACGAGCTTTCGTTAGGATTGACCAATTTGTGCGATCGCGCTTGGTGGGCTACAGACATTCAAGGCGATATAAAAATGGTAGAACCTGAAAGTACCCTGACTTTGGCGTTGGGAACTAAAATCGAATTCGGTGAAATTGACGGCGAAATTGTGTAAGTAAGAGAGTAGAAACTGAGATATTGCACCATTGTCAATAAGTCTTTCATGGGCGGGCAGGATGCCCACCCCACAAGAAAATTTCCTCTTTGTGGAACGGGCATCTTGCCCGTTCTTAACGGGATATCCGGCCCACCCATAAGAAAATTTAGTCTTTGTGGAACGGGCATCTTGCCCGTTCTTAACAATGATTCAAGCAGAACTGCTGCTAACTCCATTAATTACCGCCGCACCTATCAAATGAGCCAAACGCAAAGCTTCAGGAACTTTACCAATATCAGTCAAACACTGAAGCACCAGCGCAATTACTTCGGGTTTTTCGCCGCAAACTTGAAAAAAGAAAGGTTCAAAAGCGTGGATTTTACCAGCGCGACGCAACAATTCTAAACGGTATTCCGAGTCTGGCAAATGGCCGAGGGCTTTTTCAACAGCAGCTAAATCTGGTTGGCGACGCATGACAGCAACGCAAGGAATTTGCAGCCGCGATGCTAACTCGGGAAGGTCAATAATATTGAAGCCACCGAAAGCAATTCCGTCTAGCAAAACGAGATGCAATTGCGGCAGAAATTTGCCTCCGAGAAGTAGCCCAGAAATAGCATCCGTGGCATCTAATCCGTCTGGGAGGACTTGTCCCCACACCATTCCTTCAAATCGAGTTCCCCCGCAGACTATGCCCGCGATCGACACCATGCTGCCGCTTGTACGAGAAAACTGAGCGTCATCAAAGCCAATAACCTTAATTGCGCGATCGAGCCTCAGCAAATCTGCCAGTTTCAAAATATGGAGTTCCCTAAACTAAAGTTTTTGAGATTAATTTGACTTTTACATACTATCATAGACGTTAGACCTCTTGCCTAAATTTTTGATTGATAAATCAACCGCAGATGTAAGGCAGATAAACACAGATAAACGCAGATAATTTCCTGATTGGAAAGCTTGGGAATGCAAGAGGTCTGTTAAAGACATCATAACAAAAAAGGTTTTAGACAATTGTTAAAAAAATACGTAGCAGCGATCGACCAAGGAACCACCAGCACCAGATTTATCGTATTCGATCGCCTGGGACAGATAATTTGCAGCAACCAACAAGAGCACCAGCAAATATATCCGCAACCAGGATGGGTTGAACACAATCCTGATGAAATTTGGCAGCGCACCCAAAGCGTGATTAAAAATGCCCTAGAAATCGGCAATATCGACCCGAAAGATATTGCTGCACTCGGTATTACCAACCAGCGCGAAACTACAATTGTTTGGGACAGAAAAACTGGAAAATCTTACGGCAATGCAATTGTTTGGCAAGATACCCGCACTCGCTTTCTGTGCGATAATTTAGCGGAAATTGAGGGCAAAGATCGATTTCGAGAACGATGCGGTTTGCCGCTGGCAACTTATTTCAGCGGCCCGAAAATTAAGTGGATGCTGGACAATATTGCAGGATTGCGGGAAGCTGCAAATCGAGGCGATGCGATTTTTGGCAATGTCGATACTTTTCTGATTTGGCATCTGACTGGCGGCGCGCACGTTACTGATGTTACCAATGCCAGCCGCACGATGTTGATGGATTTGCAAACCCTCGATTGGGATGCTGAAACTTTGGAAATAATGGCAATTCCCCGCTGTATGCTGCCAGAAATTTGCCCTTCGAGTCACATTTTTGGCACTGCAAAAGGATTGTTAGATGGTGTTCCAATTGCTGCTGCTTTGGGCGATCAGCAGGCGGCTCTGGTGGGGCAAACTTGTTTCAATGTTGGGGAGGCGAAAAATACTTATGGTACGGGCTGTTTTATGCTGCTGAATACTGGTGAGGCGATCGTCCCTTCAAAGCAAGGATTACTAACAACAGTCGCCTACAAGATGGGGGAATCGCCCGCTGTGTATGCTTTGGAAGGCAGTATTGCGATCGCCGGAGCTCTAGTGCAGTGGCTGCGGGACAATTTGGGCATCATCAACACATCTGCGGAAGTAGAAACATTAGCAAATACAGTCGAAGATAGCGGCGGAGTTTACGTTGTCCCGGCATTTTCTGGACTTTACGCGCCCTATTGGAAAGACAGCGCCAGGGGAGTAATTGCAGGTTTAACTCGCTACGTGACTAAGGCACACATTGCCCGTGCAGTATTGGAAGCTACAGCGTGGCAAACGCGGGAAGTATTGGATGCGATGAATCAGGATTCGGCGGTGCAGCTTTTGTCTTTAAAAGTAGACGGTGGTATGGTGGGAAATAGCACGTTGATGCAGTTTCAGAGCGATGTTTTGGGAGTGCCTGTGGTGCGGCCTGTGGTAGCAGAAACTACTGCACTTGGCGCGGCTTATGCGGCTGGTTTGGCGGTGGGTTTTTGGAGTAAACTAGCAGAATTGCGGGACAATTGGGCGGTGGATTGTATTTGGGAACCGAAAATGCCGATCGCACTTCGCGAGCAAAAATATCGCTTTTGGAAAAAAGCAGTTTCCCGCACATTCGATTGGGAAGAATGAATCGCTGAGTTAACCAGAAAAGGTGTATTTAGTGATATTATTAAATCCAGCACTATTTTTCAAGTTGCAAATAAATGATTTCGCTAAAGAACTTTAAAAAAATTCTCACCGCCTTTCTATTGATACTGACACTGGGATTTGTAGAAATCGCCACTAATTCCCAAATTGCGATCGCAGATACAGCTACAAATCCCACAACCGCCGCCGAAGTCTTCAGCACCAACTGTGCCGGCTGCCACATCAACGGCAGCAACATTATTAGGCGCGGCAAAAACTTGAAACAAAAAGCATTAAAAAAATACGGCATGGATTCTATCGCCAATATTTCTAACTTAGTAACCAACGGCAAAGGTATTATGCCCGCTTACAAAGATCGTTTATCTGAACAACAAATTATCGATGTTTCAGCTTACGTGCTATCCCAGGCTGAAACCGATTGGAAATAAACCAGACTATGTACATTGTAAGACCAGGTTTAGCGCCTAACTTCAGGAAACCAAGCCGAGGTATAATGTAGGGGCAGGTTTAGCGCGTAACTTGGTCATAGATGAATAATCTTTATACAAAACCTGCCTGCTTCTTGTCTTCTATTGTTCATCCCTTAATAATCTCAATACAAGCCTGCCCTTTTTTCTGTTTTTTGCTAAAAAATGTCAATTATTGGAGGTATTGGAAGTTGAAAAAATATTATTGTTGGCGTAGAACTTTAACTATCATTAGCTTGTGCTTGTATCTAATCTTAGCGGTTAGCCCGCCCGCTTTCGCCTCGATTCACAAATATCCAGAAACTGCCGAGACAGTAATGCTCCGATCCGTACAAAGCCTGCGTGATACAGACGATAAAGCATGGCAAGTTGTTTTGTACAAGCGAGTCAAGTCGGGAGTGGTAAAGTCTTTAAATCTGAGATTAGTAGGATTTCCCGGAACAGAAATGCAGCACCCGGCGGCGCTGAAAGTTGCGGCGGGAAATCGGGAAATTGGCGCGGCTAATGATATTTGGAACGAGTCGAGTTTGCCAATTAATGTCGGAGAATACGATTTCAAATCAATAATTACACAATTGGAAAGTAATCGACCTTTAAGGTTGAGTTTGCCTGTGAAAGGTGAAAAAGAAACTGCGTTGCTGGTTCCTCCTTTTGCTGTCAGAGAATGGCGGCTGTTGTTAGACAGAAACTAAATATACTAATTTAAGCGCACTCTACATTTAAAATCGATACAATTTCCAATCTCACAAATCGCTCATTTGTGACAAGTTAAGAAAAAGTGCAAATTGTCAAGGGGGTAAACCAAAAAAGGTAAAATAGGCTGAAACATCTATCTGGCAAGCAGTTGAACCAG
>JARCMA010000473.1 GCA_030248405.1 Microcoleus sp. MP8IB2.171 | reverse complement strand
TTTTCCCGACATCGAAATCGGATTGTTGGGCGGAGGTTCGCGGGACAAAACGCCTATTTTAGTGGCAACTTACGACAGCGCCAGCATTCATGCAGAAACCTTGGGCAATAAATACGGCTTGCTGGTGTTTGACGAATGCCACCATTTACCAACAGACTTTTATCGAGTAATATCCGAATATGCGATCGCGCCTTTTCGACTAGGACTGACAGCAACACCCGATCGCACAGACGGCCGCCACAGCGATTTACATTTCCTCGTCGGCCCGACAGTATATAGCAAAAGACCAGAAGATTTGGCAGGCGATGCCTTAGCCGACCATAAAATAGTTCAAATCATGGTCAAACTGTCAAAAGAAGAAACCGACCGCTACAGCGAATTCATGAACATTCGCAACGACTTCTTAAAACAGTCTAACATCAAAATATCCAGCCTCGAAGGATGGAAACATTTTATCATGGCCAGCGCGCGATCGCCATTAGGAAGACGCGCCATGATTGCCCACCGCCAAGCCAAAGAAATCGCCCTTTGTACTGAAGGAAAACTGAGAATATTAGCTCAAATATTAGCAGAACACTCTCCTCAGCGCACCTTAATTTTCACAGGAGACAACGCCACAGTTTACCGAATTTCCCAAGAATTTCTCATCCCCACAATCACCCACCAAACCCCAGTCAAAGAACGTCACGAAATCCTCGATCGCTTTCGCAGCGGCGAATACAAAACCCTCGTCGCCTCCCACGTCCTCAACGAAGGAGTTGACGTACCAGACGCCAGAATTGCTATTATATTGTCAGGTACCGGTAGCGAACGCGAATACATCCAGAGATTGGGTCGAGTTCTCCGCAAAAGCAGCGATGTAAATAAGTTAGCAATTCTCTACGAAGTCGTCACCGAAGACACCAGCGAAGAAAGAACATCTCAGCGCCGCAGAGGAGGAATGCAAGTTCACAAACCCCAACCAAAAGTACAAATAGAACCGCCGCCCACAGCATATCCGAAATTAGAAACTGTCAAACCAACACCAATTTACGGAGTCAACCGAGAGACAACCAAAAAAGCGGCTGAATCACCAGCCAAATGGGGAGAAGACAATGATGATGAAATTCCTTGGTAGTCAGCCTAAAAAAGTTAGTTATGAGATGGGTAGTCTTAGCGAAAAGATGGCTATATAATTAAATCACTCCTAGGTTTATTTAAAATCTAAAATCTAAAATCTACAATCTACAATCGATTTACGGAGTCAACCGAGAGGCGACTAAAAAAGCAGCCGAATCACCCAGAAATTGGGGAGATAAAAATGATGATTTCACGGAATTTTGAAGATTTCCCAATTAGTGTATAATCTAAATATTAACTAATTCACATTACTGGAAAATGATCGATATAGCACAAATAAGTAACTTTAAAGTCTTCCCCAAACATACAGGAGTTTGGGAGGGAACTTGGACAATCCTCAATGCTGATTTCCAAGAAACCCAGCGTTTTACAGCCGTGTTAACCCAGAAAATTGTGGACAACGAGTGGAGGCAAACTAACGTTCAAACTTATGCCAATGGTAAGACTGAAACCCAAAACTTTGTGGGTCATGTTGTCGGTGAAGGGCAGGTGGAAATTGAAAGTCCTGACTCTATTTTTTCTAACTACAAGACACTAGCCACAGAAGTTGGAAATCATCTTATAGTTTTTCAAATATGGGATAAAGCAACTAACATTCTGAGGGCCGTTGAAACAATCAATCTCGTCAGTGACAATCGGCGAATTCGGACTACCCAAAGCTTGACAGAAGATGGAAAACTTAGGGGAGTTATGGTGATTGTCGAACAAAAAATTGAGTAAAAGTTTTCACTGCTTATGTTACCCACCGATTTATTAAGTCACCGCCAAAACGGCGAATCAATCATTCCCTTACGCCTGAAGATAGATGCTAAGAACTTAGAAGCAGCTACGGAAATGATCAACTGTTTCCAAGAGTCGATCGGCAAAACCCAAGGCGAACTCGACGGACGCTTGCTAGAGTTAGAAGGCGACAGCCCCGATTATCGGCTGAAACGGGGATTAGCGCACCTGCTGAAAGGCGGTTTCTGCACCTTGGAAGTCGTCAGCCCCCTAGAACCATCAGACTTGAGACAGCGGGTATTTGCCTTGTCAGCGCGATCGACTCCCAGCCCTCAATCCACCCAATTAACCCTGGAAAAAGTAGCAACTGAACTCAGCCAAGACTTAAACAGAGAAGTTTTTACTCACGAAATCAGTACAGGTTTATACGCCGATTTAAACGAAAACAAAATCCTCACTGAGTTTAATGCACCAACACCCGAAAACTTGCTTCACAAATACAATCTTTCTCAAGTTCAAGGCATATTTTACCGAGCAAGTCAAGTCCAATTAACCGCCCACCGCAACGATCCAGGAGAATACAAACTCTTATTTCGCTATCTGAAACTATTTCAATTAATGACTTATATTGAAGGCGATGCAGACCACGGTTTTACACTGACAATAGACGGCCCTACAAGCTTGTTCAAACCCAGCACCCGCTACGGTTTAGCCCTGGCGAAAATGCTGCCCGCACTGCTGCACGTCACCAAATGGAGTATGCACTCGACACTGCACACAAAAGACCCTTTTAGTGGCGTTTTGAAAACAGGTAAATTCACCCTCAATTCCGATTGTGGTTTAGTCAGCCACTACCCCCCTGGTAAGCCTTATGATAGTATGTTAGAAGCCGCATTTGCTGAAAGATGGAATTCCACAAAAACCGAGTGGCAACTAGAGCGAGAAGTTGATTTAATTCCGATTCCAGGTAGTGTGATGATTCCCGACTTTCGGTTAGTGCATCCCGACGGGCGAGTGTTTATATTAGAAATAGTTGGCTATTGGCGGCCGGAGTATTTGCAAAAGAAATTTGCTCAAGTAGAAAAGTCTGGATGCGATAACTTGATTTTAGCTATTTCCGAACGGCTGAATTTAGAAAAAGCCGGGGTGAATGTAAAAGATGTGCCAGCAAAAGTAGTCTGGTTTAAAGATAAATTGTTGCCCAAATCAGTCCTGGAAGTCCTCGAATAGTAAGTTATTCTGCATTTAAAATTAACTTTTAGGGCGCTGCTCAAAGCCCACCCCACAAGAGTTTAAGAAAAATAAGTCTACTGTTTTCTGTCTCTCTCTGCGCCCTCTGCGCCCTCTGCGGTTCAAAAAAATCCTCTTCTATAAATGAAATCATCCTCAAAAAATATCGCACATTCCCAGCTATACTAAAATGGGAATATCCCCGAATCCTTGCCACCGCTTACTCTCACCCTAAAACCGATTGAAAAATGGCAGACACAAGTATTGTCGAAAGAATCAAAAAGCTGTTAGCCCTCGCCACCTCATCCAATGAAAACGAATCGACTGCTGCAGCCGAAAAAGCTTCCCTTTTACTGGCACAGTACAATCTGGGCCTCGCGGATTTAGGGCCAAATCACCAAGAAGAGATTGACGAAAACTCAGTTGAAACAACATCGAAATTTGTCACTTGGAAAATGATGCTGCTTTCGGGAATTGCCGACGCTAACGGTTGCAATGCCATGCGAAACACTTATAATGGCAGTATGTTTTTGGTGGGAAATTCTACTAACCTGATTGTTTGTAAACATCTGTACGAGTATTTGAGTTCTGCGATTGAAAAAAGGGCTAAATACCGCAAAGGAAACGGCAGGGGATTGGCGTATCTGAATGCTTTTCGGGTTGGATGCGCGACAAGGTTGAGACAAAGATTGTTGGAACAAAAACAGGAGATGGAAGAGTCGGGGATTCCGGGTTCGGGGGATGTGGCGGCGACTCCAGGGATTGTAGTGCGATCGATGTTTGAGAAAAATCAACAGGCGATCGCAGATTATTTAGAAAGCCGAGGTGCTAAAGTTAAAACAAGAAGTTGTAGTCAAGTCAGCAGCGAAGCTGGCTTTAATTCGGGGTATGAAGTCGGTGACAAAATTAGTTTGCAGAAGCAAGTGCAGCCAGAAGGAGAACAAAAACAGCTTAATGAATGTGTTTGAGTTCTGGATTTAAGAAACTGCTTCCTCGGCTATACTTGAAATAAGTAAATGAGATATAGAGGGAAAAAACATGACTGTTTACGATCTAACTATTTCTAAAATTAGCCAACTACCGGAGTCGCTTGTTCAAGAAGTTAATGATTTCATAGACTTTTTGCTTCTCAAATACAACAGTGAATTGCCACAGCTTACTGAATCAGACTTTTCTGACTATTTAAATAATTTAGAAGCCTACGAAGAAAAGTTAGCCTGTGGAGAAATTCAATGGTAACAGCTTCATCTGTAAACATAACATATACGAGAGGAGATGTCGTGTTATGCGATTTGAATCCGGTAGTTGGTACAGAGCAAGCTGGTATAAGACCTGTTGTCATCTTACAGATCGATCGTGCTAATGCAGTAAGTCCTCATACTATTATTGCACCATTTACTACAAAAATTCGTCGCGCTCTTTTACCTTCTCATGTATTTGTTCCATCTGGAGTTGGGGGTTTAAATCAAGATTCAGTAATACTTTGCGAACAGATTCGAGTGATAGACAAATCTAGGATTATTAGGGTAATCGGTCATTTAGATGAAAATTATATGAATGAACTAGCAGTAGCCCTAGGTGTGATTTTAGGTTTATGAGCGATCGCCAAAAAGACAAGATACAGGGCGATCGAGCTCCATTTCCTAGGCTAGAATTGAAAACATAAACTAACACGAGATAGCCATGTCAGACCAAGAAATCGCTAACATCATAACCATAGAACCGGGTAAGCGAGGTGGTAAACCTTGTATTCGAGGCATGAGAATTACAGTCTATGACGTGCTGGAATATCTCGCGTCTGGTATGAGTTATCAAGAAATCCTAGATGATTTTCCTTATCTCACTCAACAGGATATTTTGGCTTGTTTGAGTTTCGCTGCTAAACGGGAACGGTTGATGTTAGTTGTTGGGCCATGAAACTGCTTTTGTTTGATCAAAATCTTTCTCCCCGTCTTGTTTGCTTAAATCGTTGATATTGTACAATAGAGGCTATTTTAATTGGTCTTTAATTGAAATGAGCGATCGCACTTTTTTATCTCCGATACTCACTTCAGTTATCCAGCGGAGTATTCTGCAACTTGCACAGAGCTTTAAGGACTTGTAGAATCTGGATTGAAGGTTCACCATCCATTAAATTTAGTAACGGCATTAACTGAAAAGTAGGTGGATTTCCCGGCTGGATGTAGGCGAATTGATAGCGGGCTCCGTTTGTCACTAACCCCCAGACGGATGTTTGACGATCTAGGCTTTTATAAGCATACACGAGTAACTGAGGCAAGCCGGCCAAGACATCAATTAAACTATTTTTAGTTTCGATTACTAAAATCCAGAAAGGTATACTTGTCGTTGTTAGTGTATTTTTGTCGATCGCTAACAGATCGAAACGCCCTGTAATAGTTGTGTCTTCATCTGCGATCGTAATATCGGCGATGCCTTCTTCCAACAACATCTTAATTGGAGAGCGATAGAAACCAGCTAATCGCAGTAACGGGCCAACGGACACTAACTTGACTTGCCCTTCAGAAACCTTGCCATCTGTCAGGTAGTTATCAAAGTCTTCACAAGTTTGTATAAGTTCCTGTTGTTCAAATTCGGTTAAAGGTTCTAGGGATAATAACGGGGTGAATGAGCCGTTGGGCAATTTCTGAAGTTTCAGCAGGCGGATAACTTCATTGAGAGTTAGATTGTTAGCAGCGAGAGCAGTCATGGCCTAAGAACATTGGGATACGATAAATTATACCTCTCATCTTAGCTCGTGCAGTTTCAAACACGATCTATGCTCGATCGAGCAGCAATTTTTCTTTTAACTCTTGACATTCTTTTGCTAGCGGGATGCCTAATTCTGTAGCGATGGATAAAGCGCGATCGCAATACTCAAGAGCTAGAGCCGGCTCAACTAATATCAGATAAAGAATTGCCATGTTTTTGAGGGCATAGGCTTCTATAGAACGAGTACCAATGGTTCTACAAATTTCTATTGATTTTTTGAAAACCTCTATAGCCTCTGAATATTTTTTTAGTATTGCTAATGTGATTCCTAGATTACACAATGCTTCTGCCTCACCTCGGCGATCTTGACTCTCCTCTGAAATTGCTAAATGTTGTTGTTGGTACTCCAATGCTTTGGAATGTTTTCCCAAGACCGCGTAGTTGCTACCCAAGCTGTTTAAAACGCTCCCCTCACCTAATCTATTTCCGGTGATGCGTAGTATTGATAAACTCCGCTTTTGGTATTTAATAGCTTTCTTATATTCTTTTTTCGCATGGTAAACAAGTCCAAGATTGTTTAATGCTACTCCCTCTTGCTCAAGTTCTTCATTTTTCCAGGCAATTAATAATCGTTGCCAAAAGTGTTGTTCGGCTTCAGAATACTTTGCCAAGTATAAGTAAGCAAGACCGATATTATTTAAAATCACTCCTGCCTGATGTTCATCTTGAGGTAACTGTAAAAAACATCTAGCTTTTTGATAGTAATTTATAGCTTTTTGATAGTGACCTTTGTAAACCTCTATATTGCCTTTACCTTGGAAAAATGCAATTTTATAAAATGGGTCTAGTTCTTTTAAATTCAGGAAACAATCGTATAATTTATTCTGCTCATGATAGTAGCCCCAAGTTCCTAATTGCAGATGAAATTCTTCAGTGGTAGGTGTATTAAGACGAAATTCAATAATTGCTTTAGCCCGTTTCCAATCTTCCACATTATACAGATGATAAAACGTTTCTAAATACCCCTTGACTTTCTCCAAATTAGTAGTATCGGACTTGGGTTTATAATCAGTTAGCCACTGTACAACTGCTCTATACTGAAGCCGTTGCTCGCGAGTGGGAAAATCGGCACTGAGATTATGAGGATTTATCCCTAACTGTTCCAAAACCAAAGCACCAGATGGTGTCAGGTTATTTTCCATAGTGTATCTCCAATTTATTCAGGTTTATGGTAGCATCAATCGATGAGCTATCGCCACACTGCGAATCAAATTATGTTGTCCCAGCAGCCGATTATCTTCATCATCAATTCCTCCATCTTCAACTAAATATCGTTCGCGCAGAGTCTGCATTGCATCCTTTTGCTGATCCTCACTGTAACCCTCATCTTCTAAATTAATCAGCCACCACTTTTCTTTGACTTCGCAGCGATAAACTGAGGCAGTGCACAGCAAAAAATAGGCATAACAAACATCATTTTTTAACCTTTCAAATGTCTTCTCAATCCGTTCTTTGACTTTCATTCGCAAGACTTTCGTATATGATGCTAACTGCCACCTATCCTCATCTCCTTGAACTATTCCTTGGTTACGAGCCTCGTCAATAGCCTCTTTTACTTCTTCAATGTAACGACTGTTCTCTTTCCAGTAAGCCCTGACTTTCCCACCATAAGACTCCCTAATTTCTCCCGCGATTGTCCGCAAAGCCAAAGGATGCCCGTCATAAACTTCCCCAATTACTCGCAGGGGACTATGTGGTAATTCCAAGTCGCCATCTAGTTCAGCTTTGTGAAATAATGCCACTTGCTCAGGTACTTCTAATCCTTTCAAAAGTTGGCAATACCAGAGATTTTTGTAGCGATCGCACTCCGCTGTCTCAAACTTAGTTGGCAAATCCTGAGAAGTCAGAATAAATCGACTTTTACAATCTGATTCGGCCAAGAAACTTGCAAAAAACTTACCCCACCACTCATCAGCAAAATCACCCCAGCTATCATCTTCATTTCCTGTTAGTAGGTACTCAAGAGAATCTATGAGGATTAAATAGCGATTTTCCCGCAAGTGTTTGACTAACCGTTGCAATAGATTCTCTGGTTTGCGATCGTCCTTTGGGACAATTTCCCCCCACTTTTCAAGCCATTGCAGCGCGATACTAGGAAAATCTGAAGCTTTATTCTCATCTTCAAAATTATCCCTGTGTTCCCTCCAATCTCCTCGCAATTCCTTTACTAGCCGCTCAGCTCAAGCAGTTTTACCGATACCTGTATTACTAACCAATAGCAAGACACGACTGGAAGAATTTACGCGATCGCTTAACTGTTGAATCAGACTTTCTCGCCCAACCCACGCATCGTCATAGACGCTAAACTCCATATATGCTGAGATTGACTGGGTAGGGGTGTTATCAACAATTTCCTCCCAGTCATTGACACCTACCCTTTGACAAATTAACACAAAGGTATCTCGCTCAATCGGAGTTCTACTCCAAAATCGCTTAAAACTTGCTATTGATATGATGACATCTGTCTTTTCCGGCTGACTCCAAGCATAATACTGTTTTGTCCATCCTTTCTTTCTTCTTTCGCGATCGACGATTTCCAGACCTTGTTTAGACGCTCTGAGAGAAACAGCCATAAGGTTGCATATTAATGTTTGCCAGGATCTGCTAAGACGCGCTGAATCAAATGAGAGTTATTCGCATTTACTTGTTCAATATATTAACCAAACCAAGATGCTTTTCCCTGACCCATACCCTACTGGGGTTTTGATATAGGTTCAATTTTAGCTCACTTTTAAAGTATGCGCTGAGGGTGAGCCAAAAGTGGTGATTTTTACCCTCGATATCTCGCTGAGACTTGAGATATCAACAGCAAGGGAGCAATAACCTAATGTCTCAGATCAAACCCATAACTGCCATTACCAGCGAACCCACTATCCACGTACCCGGTACTCAACCGATCCCACCCCAGTCTTTGGGTGGAGCAACTGAAACGATTCTTGCAGTGGCTGTCCTAGTTCGATCGATCGCACTTCTGATTCAAGTTCTAGCCCCAATAGTACGCAAATCCGGTAAATAAGCCTATTCAATCATGGGGCGAACATCCAGCCCGCCCCACTTTCCCCAAAACATCGCCCTCAATCAATCAACTCTGCTTCTTCAAAAATTAGTCGAGTCGTCAACTCCAAACCAGGCAACAACTCATCCACAATCGCCATATTATCAGTATAAACCTGACTAGAACCATCAGGGAAAAAGCTTCTAATCAAAATCAATTCTGGATCTATAACCCAAACTCGCGGAACTCCCGCCGCCAAATAATCTTTCGCCTTCTCTTCAAATTCCTTCATACTTTGACCCGGCGATATAATCTCAATCACCAGTTCAGGAATTGCAGGACAAGCTTCATTCCGCCGCCAACTTTTCGGCAGACGTTCATAAGAAATGTAGGTTAAATCGGGAACAGGTGCCCAATCTTTATCCTGACGTTTTAACAAAATTGCCCATTCTGGAAGGACTCGCCCCTTCCCTCTACACCATGCACGAATCAGGAGACACAAAGAACCCTGTAAACTGGAATGAAAAAATTTTGGAGACACTTTCGGAACTGCTTCACCATCTACAAACTCACAATATATATCTCCGTCGGGCAAAGCTAGAAATTCTGCTAAAGTGAGTTTGGTTCCGATGCCTACCATGACTCCCAGCCCTCTCGCTAATTAATTCAAATATCAATTATACAAAATTTCCCAACATTCCTAGAAGTACGATCGCCCCTCAGCCTCTATTCCAAAAACCGAATAACAAAATCCCCGACTTTTTTAAGAAGTCGGGGATTTAACCGCGATCGCATTTTAGGTTAGGCCTTTCGCCTGTTTCTACACCAAAACTGGCACCGGTTGCGGCCAACGTCCCATGACTTTGCCAATTACAGCCAATTCTTCCATCAACTTGTCGAACTGATCCGGTGTTAACGATTGTGGCCCGTCAGACAAAGCTTTTTTCGGATTCGGGTGCACTTCAATCATCAGCGAATCAGTACCAGAGGCGATCGAAGCAAACGCCATTGAAGGTACAAACTGCGCCCAACCGGTACCGTGACTAGGGTCAACCATAATCGGTAAGTGAGTCAGAGTCCGCAATACTGGCACCGCCGACAAATCGAGGGTATTGCGGGTATATTGCCTGTCATAGCCGCGAATTCCGCGCTCGCACAAAATCACGTTCGGATTGCCAGAAGCCATGATATACTCAGCAGCCATCAACCATTCTTCAATAGTTGCGGAAATGCCGCGCTTCAGCAAAACAGGTTTGTCTTGAGCTCCGACTTTCTTCAACAGTGAGAAATTCTGCATATTTCTCGCCCCGACTTGTACCACGTCCGCTACTTCTACGATCGCACTTAAGTCAGCCGCATCCATAACTTCGGTAATAATTCCCAAACCGCTAGCTTCCCGGGCCGCCGCCAGCAATCCCAAAGCACTCTCGCCGTGGCCTTGGAAAGCGTAGGGAGAGGTTCTCGGTTTGTAGGCTCCACCGCGCAAAAATTGAGCACCAGCAGCTTTGACGCGCATTGCCGTCTCGACAATCATTTCTTCGTTTTCGACCGAGCAAGGGCCTGCTACGATCGCGATCGGGTGATTTAAGCCGATCGTCACAGTTCCTAAAGGAGTCGCAACCGCTACAGAGCTCGGTTCACCTTGGCGGTACTCCAGACAAGCGCGTTTGTAGGGTTTTTCCACGCGTAGCACTTCCTCAATCCAGGTGCTCATTTCGCGCAGTTGCATCGGTTCGAGCTCGGCGGTGTCGCCTACTAAACCCATGACGACTTTGTAACGCCCGACGATTTTTTCTGGTGTCAAACCCCAGTTAGTGCGGAGCTCTTCGTCTAGTCGATCGATCTCGGCTTCTGGAGTGCCGGCTTTCATGACAATAATCATATTTTTTTTCCCTTGGTCTGTTGCGCTAAGACACGAATTATTACACGGATTTAGTGCTAAAAATAGATGCCGTGCGATCGAGCTATAGAAAACTGGGGGCTTGAAACCGCGTCTATACAGGCAAAACCCGGATGGTGCGCGGGTTGAAGACGCGGTTTCAACCGCCGTCTCTCTTAGTCCGCGGAGGCGGACATTGTTTGTGTAGGCGCGGTTTCAACCGCCGTCTGATCTTAATCTTCTAACTTCTAACTTTTTGGCTTCGCGGCGCGCCACGTTTCTCGCATCCGTCCAAAATTGGTATTAAATTCTTCCCACCCCAAAGTGCTTCCTGAAACTTCTTCATCCCAGGAAGCCGAGAGGACTCCGTAGCTTAATCCCAGAACGCCTAGACCAAAACAGCCCATGCTTACCAGCAATACTGCTGTGTTGGGCAGATCAAACAAGCCCTTGCTGACTACCAAATAGCTTACAAAAAATGTGGAAATTCCCAATAGGGTAGGTATGCCGCAGAATACCGCTATGCGGGATATCATGCGTTGGCTGACTACTTCTGGGATGGATTGCGCCTGTTTTCCGGTTTTGTTAGCTTTCGGCTGCTTGTCGGCAGAATCCGACTCTAAGGCTACGCTTGCTTGGGGTTCTGGGGGCTTTTTAGGCGTTTTTTTACGATTCGTTGCCGGTTCAAAGGGCAAGCGCTTGCGGGGTGGTTCGGAGGACATATTTTATCTCTAACCTGAAATCTCGAACATTTTTCAATAAGTCTTGGTGTTTGCCCAAGATTAAAGAATATTGTCGCAAATTTTGGCTTTGGTGTTTAGCCGCGAATGCCTAGACGGGCAATCAATGCTTTGTAGCGATCGACATTTTGCTTTTGGATGTATGCTAGCAGGCGCTTGCGGCGGCTGATCATCATCATCAAACCGCGCCGGGAGGCGAAGTCTTTTTGGTTGATTTTCAGGTGGGCGCTGAGTTTGCTGATGCGATCGGTCAGCATGGCGACTTGGAGATCTGCTGAACCGGTATCGGTTTCATGGGTTTGGAAGTCGCCCATGATTTCTTGTTTGCGCTGTTGTGTAAGAGCCATGAATTGATTTTAGTTTTTTTTGTACGATTGTCACAATCTCCTATGTTATCACAGGGGAAGCATAACAAGGATAAAATTTTTGCCAAAGATGGGTTTGTTTTTTGAGCAGAATAGACTTGAATTGCAAACATACTTAGGACGGGCGGGACGCCCATCCCACAGGAAAAAAAATTGTGGGATGTCCCGCCCGTCGTGGGTGTTTATTCCCGGCGGCTGGATGTTGTAGGCGATTATCGGCTCAAATAGGCGATCGCCTCACGTATCCAATCATCGGCATTCGCTTTGGCGGACAAACTGCTGTCTTGACTGAGGGTTTGCAGCGCTTGCAAAACTTCCGCCGCAGTGTATCCCATCGCCAGCAGGATCATCTCGACTTCTTCTTGAATCGCTGGGGGGACTCCGGCGGCGACTGAAGTTGTCAAACCTGCTTGCTGTCGCCATTCCGAGAGTTTGCTTTTGAGTTCCAGGGCGAGACGTTCTGCGGTTTTTGTACCGACGCCCGGAGTTTTGGCGAGGATGCGGGTGTTACCGCCGACGATCGCCTGGACTAAATCTTGCAATCCTAAAGTATCGAGAAGTGCGATCGCCAGTTGAGCACCCACACCGCTGACACTCGTCAACTGCCGAAACAAATCGCGTTCTGCCGCGCTGCCAAAACCGTACAATACGATTTGGTCTTCCTTAACTTGCTGGTGGGTAAAAATTTGGGCGACTTCGCCGGATGCTGGCAATTGACCGGTCACGCGGGGCAAAATTTGGATTTCATAGCCAATTTGATTGACTTCGAGAGTCAATATGACGCGGTTGCTGCCTTTGGCGATATCGGCGACTGTGCCTTTGAGATAGCTGATCATAGAGTTAATAATACACCGCTATTCGTTTTCATCAAACTCGGCTATGATGCTGCGGATTTCGTTGAGGCTAATATCTGTTCGATCGGATTTTGAGTAAATGGTTAACAAAAGTACGATCGACGGCGATT
>JARCMA010000472.1 GCA_030248405.1 Microcoleus sp. MP8IB2.171 | reverse complement strand
GAAGGTGAAAGTTTTGGAAGTGCGATCGAACACATAATAGTAAACTGGGCCGTCGTCTGTCATGTAAGCGACCAGCCACGTGGTGTCTGCAAGGTTGCGGCTGGTGATGGAGTATTCGCCGGGGCGAAATTTGCCGATCGCCTCAAAATCTTCTGCTATGCTTTGGTCTAAAATCTGCCATTCTTGTTTGTCTTTGTAGAAGGAAACCGCCTGAATTTCTCGCTTGGTAGGGTGTATGAGAGTGCCGCCAACATCATATTCAGCATCAGAGGCGATCGTCGTTTCTTGTTTGGTTTCTAAATCGAGTGCGATCAAGTGGTGGACGTTAACATCGTGATTGGCGATGATGTAAAGAATTTTACCGTTTTCTGAGAACATGACGGCACTGCCTTCGTCATCCGGCCCCCAATATCGAAGGCTTTCCCAAGATTTGTCCGCAGTTTCCCGAAACAGCAATTCTAAACCGCCGTCGGCAGTTGTGGCTATGGCCGCACGCACTTGAAATTGGGTATCAACAGTCCATTCCTGGATCTTACCTGGATTTTCGGTGTCGAGTTCAACGGCACCGTTTTGCAGGTTGATGCGATAAACATCGTGTTTGCGGCGATCGCTAATGTTCATTCCCACTAATATTTGATTAGGGAAGTTGTGGTCAAGGGCGATCGGCTGAGCTTGAACACCTTGAAATGGTGTCAAGTCGCGAACCAGCTTTGACTGGATATTGACTGAGAATAAATGCCAGTTTTCGTCACCGTCGGTATCTTGGAGATAAATCAGTTCTTCGCCGCTGTAAGTCCAAAAAAAGATGCGGATGCCGCGTTTTTGGTCGGTTGTGATTGGGCGGTCATCTGCTTGACCGACTGTACGCAATTGCACTTGCAAAACGTTGTTTTCGTCGGGCGCAATGTAGGCGAGATACTTGCCATCTGGTGAAAGTTTTGGGCTAGTTCTTTCGGGGTTGCCGAAAATAATCTCCCGTTCAATTAGGACTGGAAGTTCGGTTTTTGGATTTTGAACTGTTATATTTTGCATTTTTTATTGTGATTAAGATTCTCTATTGGAATGGGCATCTTGCCCATTCCACAATAAAACTAAATCTTTGTGGAATAGGCATCTTGCCTGTTGTTACCCATTCCACAATAAAACTAAATCTTTGTGGAATAGGCATCTTGCCTGTTACGGATCTATTTAAAGAAGTATTGATTACTTCAAAAGCAACTCTTGAATCGGTTTGCTAATCCAATTAAAACCAACTTTTAGTTGATGGTCAAATGTTGGCATCCGATAGAGATAAGCTAAGCGGCGAGCAATATGTGCTAATTGTCCATCGAGTTTAATTCCTAAACCAGAAAGAGTAGCATTGTCAATGCCCAATGTCATCATTTCTCCTAGTGCCTGATAGCGGAAAGGCAACAAAGACCGATCGCTCAACGAGGCCCAAATGTTCCACGCGGTATAATCCGCTTGCTGGAAGGCTGTTTGGGCGGTGGCGGGGACTTTTTGACCAGTTGCGTCGTGACATTCGGCTATGTCTCCTAGGGCAAATATGTCTGGATGGTCGATAATTTGCATCTGCGGATTCACGATTAATTGACCGCGCTGGTTTTGTTTGAGCGGGAGCGATCGCAATGCTTGACTAACTTGCGTTCCTACAGTCCACAATACTATGTCTACGGGGAGAACATCTAATTGTCCTTTGTAAACTAAGGATATTGTGTCCGCTTCGATCGCCTCTACTGCGGTTTCTAGGTCGATCCACACTTTTCGTTTTTCTAAAGCTTTGTTGGCGGCTTCGCGGTTGAACTCCGGCGATGTCCGCAATATCGTGTCGCCTTGCTCGATTAACCGCACGCGACCTTTGTCTCCGAGCCGATCGGCTAATTTGCAAGCTAATTCTACTCCCGAATAACCGGCGCCGACGATCGCCACTCGAATTTTGTCAGTATTGCTGGCTTCTAAAAATCGCAGTCTTTCTTCTAAACGGTAAGCGTCGTCGAGGCTGCGGAACGAGTAAGCATATTCAAGGGCACCTTTAACCATATCTAGCGGGGTTTCGCCGCCTAAAGCTAAAACGAGTCGATCGCACGGAATTTCTGGCCCATATTGTAATTGCACTCGCTTTTCTTCTACATCGATGCCGGAAACAGTTCCTTGACAAAAGCGCACACCTGTGTTTTGCAAAACTTCGGCAAACGGCGGGGCGATTTCCCAAGTTTGGAGTTCGCCTGTGAGGAGCTCGTACAGCAGGGGAACGAACAAAAATCGATCGCGGCGATCGACTAGGACGATTTCGGGTTTTTCGGCTTTGGAGAAGGGTAATTGACTCAAGCGCAGGGCTGTGTAGAGTCCGCCGAAGCCTCCGCCGAGAATGCAAATCCGTTGTTGTTGAGTCATAGTGTTTGGTTTGAGGGGCGATCGGTAGCAAGGAAACTTATCTTATTCTAACGAGAGTGAGGGAGTGGGGGAGGGGGAGAGTGGGGGAGTCGGAGAGTGGGAGACTGGGAAAACCTTCCCTCTTTCCCTCCAACCTCAACATCCATCTGTTAAATCCGTTAAACTCACACCCAGAACACCATTCTCAATAAGCTTTTTATGGGCGGGATCTCCTGCCCAACCCCTACTCCCCACAAGAAAATGCACTTGTTGTGGAACAGGCCGGAAAGCCTGTTAAGCGAGAATGGTGCTCTGGGCGTGAGTTAAATCCATTAAATCCGTTAGACAATGCGTTTCCGAACTATTTTCTAAATCTCTAGCCTTGATTAGCTTTACCTATTACCCGCCCTCAAATTTTCTGAATGTTCGCAGAACTAATTTTGTACTATATTAGTTTATAACGAATTATTTCGCACATTAAATTCACTTTTTATAGGGTCATCTACTCTACCACTTGCCCTCGCACTCACAAGTGAAAAAAAACCATGCAAATTTCTTCCAATTCTTCTAAATTTAAGAACGGCGATCACAATAACGAAGACGGCTCATCTTTGTTAAAAAGCGAAGAACGATATAAAAATTTAGTAGCTAATATTCCCGGTGCTGTCTACCGCTGTACCTGCGAGTATACGGACGACGGGGAATTAACACGGACAATGGCGTTTTTGAGCGAGGCTGTTCAAGAAATATCAGGCTATCCCTCTTCTGATTTTATCAACGATCGCGTCCGTTCTTTTTCCAGCATTATCCATCCTCAAGACCGCAAAAATGTGGATGCTACTGTCAAAAAAAGTGTAGCAACTAGAACTCCGTACATCCTTGAATACCGGATTGTCCGGGCTGACGGCGAAATTAGCTGGGTTTACGAAAAAGGCAAAGCTGTTTGCTGCGAGGCGGAAGAGGCTAGAGGAAAACAAGAGGGACAAGGGGAAATTGAGGGCTTTTTGTCGGCTGTGGTTTCGCCGATCGCAAATTCTCTGTCTCGGGTTGTTTATCTCGACGGAGTGATTTTGGATATTACTGAGCGAAAGCGAGCTGAGGAAAATCTGCGAAACACTCAAGATTTTCTGAATGCGGTACTGCAAAATCTGCCGATTAGTGTCTTTATTAAAGATGCTGTAGAGCAAAGATTTATTTATTGGAATACTGCTAGCGAAGAATTGTTTGGCTATTCGAGGGATGAAGTTATCTTAAACAATGCTGCTGACTTGTTGAAGTCAGAGGAGGCAAATTACTTGCAAGCACAAGATTTAGAAGTGCTGGCAACGAGAAAAGGTGTCGATTTGCCTGAAGAAACTATCCAACTTCCCCACCGGGGAAAGCGGATTTTGCACACGAAAAAAGTTCCTTTGTTTGACGATTCTGGCGCGCCTAAGTACATTCTGGGTATTGCTGAAGATATTACGGAAAGCAAAAAAAATGAAACCGAATTGTCGCGGTTGGCTATTGTGGCTCAAAAAACGCAAAATGGTGTGATTATTACTGATGCTCAAGGCTGCATTGAATGGGTAAATGAAGGATTTACTCGGATTAGTGGTTATGTGCTGGCAGAAATGCAGGGAAAAAAACCGGGTGATGTACTGCAAGGCTCTCAAACAGACCCGCTAACTATTGCTCAACTGCGAGCGGCTTTGGCTACGGGCGTGCCGTTCAATCAGGAAATTTACAATTACAACAAGGATGGAAAGGGTTACTGGGTGGCGCTTTCGATCGCCCCAATTTATCAAGAAACCGGGGAACTCGAAGGTTTTATTGCGGTGCAAACTGATATTACCGATCGCAAGCAAGCAGAGGCAACAGTCAGGGAAAGCGAGAGTTATTACCGCTGCATTGTCGAGACGGCTTCGGAGGGCGTTTGGATGTTTGATAGCGAAAGTATCACGACTTTTGCTAACTCTCGGATGGGCGAAATGCTGGGGTATACTGTGGAGGAAATGCTGGGGCGATCGCTATTTGAGTTTATAGACTGCGAGTCTAGGAAAATAGCAGAAAGTTACGTGCAGCGCAGGCGGCTAGGCATTCGCGAACGCCACGATTTTAAGTTTACTCGCAAAGACGGATCTCACTTGTGGGCGATCGTCTCGGCGACGCCGATGTTCGACGCTGAGGGCGAATTTTCCGGGGTTTTGCGGATGATTACCGATATTAGCGATCGCAAACAAGCAGAAGCAGAATTGCGCCAAACTCTCCAAGAGTTGGAATTTGAAAAATTTGCTTTGGATCAATCGGCAATTGTCTCGAATACCGACGAATTCGGAGCCATTACCTATGTCAATGATCAATTTTCCGAACTCTTGAAATATTCCCGAGAAGAACTAATCGGCAAAACTCACAAACTTGTCAATTCTGGCTATCACTCAGCCGATTTTTTCAAGCAGCTTTGGTCAACCATCCGCCAGGGAAAGGTTTGGCGAGGAGAAATGAAAAATCAAGCTAAAGACGGCACATTATTTTGGTTGGATACTACGATTGTACCTTTCTTAAATACGAACGGCGAACCCCATCAATATGTAGCAATTCGCAAAGATATTACCGATCGCAAACACGCAGAAGAAGCGGTGCGACTTTCCGAAAGTCAATTGAGGGCTAAAAATCAAGAATTGGCAAAAGCCCTACGGGACGTGCATAAAACTCAAAGCATGATGGTTCAAAATGAAAAAATGGTAAGTTTGGGGCAATTAGTTGCTGGCGTTGCTCACGAAATCAACAATCCAGTTAGCTTTATTTACGGCAACGTCATGCACGCTGACGATTACTTTAAAGACTTGCTAAAAATGCTGCAACTTTACCAGCAGGAATACCCGCACCCAACACCAGCAATTCAACAAGAAATAGATGATGTCGATTTGAATTTTCTGCTCACAGATTTGCCGAACCTGTTAAATTCGATGAAAATGGGAGCCGAGCGAATTCGCCAAATTGTGCTGTCACTGAAGAATTTTTCGCGATTGGATGAAGCCGAACAAAAACAGGTTGACATTCACGAAGGGATTGAAAGCACTTTGTTGATTTTGCAGCACAGGTTAAAAGAAACGGCAGGACATCCGAAAATTACGCTGCTCAAAGAGTTCAGCAATTTGCCCCGCGTACAGTGTTATGCAGGACAGTTGAATCAGGTTTTTATGAATATTATTGGCAATGCAATTGATGCTTTGGAAGAGGCAATGGAGACTGGACAGTGGGCGGAGGGGGAACAGGCGCCTATTCCTTATTGTCCTTCGCCGACGCTGCGGATTTGTACGGATGTAAAATATCAACAGGATGCTTTGATGCAGGCAGATTCTGCTGTTTCTGATGCTTTGGTTCGACATCCTTCTCATATTGTGATTCGGATTGCTGACAACGGGCCGGGGATTCCGATAGATGTTCATGAAAGGCTGTTCGATCCGTTTTTTACTACGAAAGAACCTGGTAAAGGTACTGGTTTGGGGCTGTCGATTAGCTATCAAATTGTGGTAGAAAAGCACGGCGGGCAGCTTAAATGCGATTCCGCACCGGGTCAAGGCACGGAATTTGCGATCGAGATTCCTGTGGGGAATAGTCAGTAGTCAGTAGTCAGTAGTCAGTAGTCAGTAGTCAGTAGTCAGTAGTCAGTAGTTATTTACTACCAATGCCCAATTCCCAATGCCCAATTCCCAATGCCCAATTCCCATAACCATGAAATATAACGTAATTTACGACGGAAATTGCAATCTCTGCGTTACCTTGGTGCAGTTACTTGAAAATTTAGATAAAGGCCAGAATTTTGAGTATATTTCCATGCAAGATTTAGAGGAATTAAATCGCTTTGGGATTACGTCTGAAGACTGCGAAATGGGGATGATTTTGATAGATGCAGACAATCCAGAAAAACGCTGGCAAGGCAGCGATGCGGCGGAGGAAATCGGACGGATATTGCCTGCTGGCGAGGTGTTTGTGGCTGCTTATCGGGCAATGCCGGGGATGAAGTGGATGGGCGATCGCGTTTACGAACAAGTCCGCGACAACCGCTATACTTTGTTTGGCAAGCGATCGACTACTTACAAATCTGTTTATGCGGTTGGCTGTAGGTCGATCGACAATTGCGACAATCGGGACTAATACCCAATCCAGCTTATTTCTTAGTCCGCTTGGAGTGGACTTCGTTCGTGTAGAAGCGATTTCAATCGCCGAATGACTGATTAAACAAATCAAATATCTGCTGGCAAAAGTCTTTGAGTTTTTGCGCCGACTCCACCGCAGGTTCGGTTAGGCCCAGAAAATTCCAATTTTCCACAGTAGAAAAGTGCCACTGCTGACCGCTATGATCGTAACCGGCGGCCTCAACTCCGATCGCCCGCCGATATCCTTCCACCGGATCTTGGTAAAATCGGATTTGAATCAAAATGCTGCGGCTTTGCAGCAAGCGACTTCTACCGGGAAAATGGAAGCCAATGTCGATCGAATCTGGATCGACAAGTTCTCTGGTATCCTCGTCATTCATCCAAGGTTTCAAATCAACTTTTGCATCCGGGAATTCGGACTTGAATAAATTAACAACCGCAGCAATTTTGCTGGCAACTTCTATATTTTTGGCTTGTTCGGCAGCGTTCACTCGAAATACTCCTATCAAATACAGTTATTACATTTAGCTAATAATGTAACTGCATACTGCCGAATCTAAACTGTGAATAGCCGACTTTTTAAAAGATAATTATAGATTGACAAATTTTAAAATTTGTGTTAGTCCCTCTTAGTCTGCGGAGGCAGACTTCGTTTGTGTAGACGCGGTTTCAACCGCCGAGTCCCTTTTTAAAAGATAATTATAGATTGACAAATTTTAAAATTTGTGTTACTCCCTCTTAGTCTGCGGAGGCAGACTTCGTTTGTGTAGACGCGGTTTCAAACGCCGAGTCGCTTAATCCAGCGGCAGGGTGATCGCAAATTCCGAACCTTCTCCCAGCACCGATTCGCAAGTTAGTTTACCGCCGTGGGTTTCTTCGACAATTTGCCTGCTGATAGACAACCCCAAACCCGTACCTTTTCCTACTCCTTTGGTAGTAAATAAATGGTCAAATATTTTCGACTTGACCTCCGATGACATCCCTTGACCGTTATCTTTGATGGTAATCACCACGCTGTTGCTATCCTCGGAGACTTGAGTGATAATGGCGATCGTATTCGGTAAAGCTGCAATTTCTGCATAAGTGCGGTCTTGATTGGATTCCTCAAAACAGTCGATCGCATTTGCCACCAAATTCATAAATACCTGATTCAGTTGCCCAAAATAACATTTAACTGCCGGCATATTTCCGTATTCTTTGATAATTTTAATCGCCGGGCGAGTATCTGTAGCTTTCAGGCGATACTGTAAAATCATCAAAGTGCTGTCGATCCCCTCATGAATATTTGCTGACACTTTATTCGCACTGTCAGCGCGGGAAAAAGTCCGCAAAGACGTGCTAATATTGCGAATGCGCTCTGTACCTGACTTCATAGATGAAATCATTTTCGGCAAATCTTCCATCAAATATTCCAAATCAATATCCGACGCTTTATCCTCCAACTCATCTCCCGGATTCGGGAACTTTTCTTGATAAAGTTGCAAATAATCAATCAAATCCGAGCTAGCCTCAGCAGCAGCCTCAATATTCCCCGCAATAAAACCCAGCGGATTATTTATTTCATGAGCCACCCCTGCAATCAAGTTGCCCAAAGCCGACATTTTTTCGCCTTGAATGAGTTGCAGTTGCGCCTCTTGCAGTTCATTGAAAGATTTTTCTAACTGTTGAGATTTTTCTTGCTCCCGCGCGTACAAACCAGCATTTTCTACGGCAATAGCAACTTGAGAAACTAACACATTGAATACTTCTACCCTCTCTGCTGTAAAAGCTCCTACCGTCAAAGCATTTTCCAGATAAATAATGCCGCGCCGCTGAGATTGATAAATAATCGGCAAACAGAGGATTGATTTTGGTTGATATTTCTGAATGTAAGCATCCGCATTAAAAGGTTCTGCAACAGTCGCATTGTCTAAAACCAGATGCTTTTGACTGCGGTGCACGTAATTAATCACAGACAGGGGTACATCTTGACAATTTTCTACTGGAATAGACGGTAAAAGTGTCACCTTATGCTCCCCAGAAGTGCCAGTAGCTTCTATACAGAGAACATCGTTTTTCAGCAGCAGCAGCACTACTTTTTGAGCCGCCGCATTTTCCAACAAAATATTGATTAACTTAGTCAGTAACTTTTCCAGAACAATTTCACTGGTAATAGCTTGGGAAGCTTTGACAAAAGCGCTCAAATCTAAGAAATGGCCGAAACCATTAGTGGTAGTGCTTCCCGTGGTGGTGCTGGTGATATCGAGGGTTCGGGTTTCTGTTGTGCGCGTTTGTACCACTAAGAAAGGATATCTGAATTCTAAGTCTTTAACTTTGGCTAAAGCTCCCCAGCGGATGTAGGCATAATATGCTTTGGTAAGGTATGCTTGAGAGATGATTTCTTTGCCCAAAGATTCATAGAATTCTCCGGCTAATTCATAGGCTAATGCTTCTTCTTGGGTATATTTGTTTTTTTGAGCTCCGGCAATAGCGCGATCGTACAATTCCATTGCTTGGGTATTTTGCCCCAAAACTCGCGCTGTTTCCGCTGCTACCAAGTCGTATTTGTGTTGATAATTCATCGGAGCATGAACTGCCCATTTTTTCATCTTCTTTTGGTTTTGCAGCACTTTTTTCAGATATTGCTTTTGCTCCCCTTTCTCAGCTTTGGGATACAAAGCGAGAAGACTTATAGAAGAGTAAAAATTATTTAGGGAAACTACATAAAATCCGGCTGTGGCTTCTTCATATTTCTCAAATAACCTTGAGTTTTCCAAGGCGGCCGCGTAGTTTCTAAAAAGAAAATTAAGCTGAGTTTTGGCATTATAAACCAAACTGACTAAAAAAAAGTTTTTAGATTCTATTAAAACGGGGAGCGTTTTGACTTCATTAAATTTATCACCGACTAAATGGCAGGGTTCGACAGCTTGACCGAGCAAATTGAGGGTTGTCTGCCTGCCTATACTTAGATACTGTACAGCCATTTCTAGTTGAGATTGCTGCATTAGTTTCATATATTTACCAGTCTCTTGATCCACCAAATCTAGAGGAGCTCCTATCGACAGTTTTTTGAAGCAATATTCACCTATAGAATAACCAGCATATTCCAACTCTCCAGTTTAGATCCCAGCTTAAAAACCTTCTTTGAGATCGTCTAATCCTGACTTGACAGAGGCGTTCCAGTGGTTAATAAAAGAACCAAAAGGTGTATAAACTCTACTTTTGATTGAACGGGATGGAAATTTGTCTAACATCTTAATTGCCAGTTGACCGAATTGGTATGCCAAACTACTGTCCCCTAGCTTGTACATAACTACGCCATAAAAAACGTAGGCAATACTCGCATAAGGCGAATTACCATATTTAATGCACAGCTTGACCATCCTAGATGCCAGTAGCGGTACCAGGCGGGGCTTGACCTGAACAGCAGTGCTGAGAATCCCTGATAAAATCCGCATGGCTGCTTGTTTGTCGGGATCTGTCATTTCTGGCAAGTTAGCTAAATCCTCAATTCGTTTCAATCCCAAGCTCAGTTTTGTCTTCATCAGTCCCGCCACAATATTTAGCGCGTTGGGGTTTTGAGGAAAAGAAATGCCTAACAGTTTCAGCACTTCCAGTCCTGTATTTAGTGCTTCTACAAGTCTAATTTGAGCATTGTAAGACTGGATTTGAAGTTCATAAACATTCATTTTTTCCAGTAACTTGTTAGCTTTTTGCAGTACGATATCGACCAGTTTTTTTGAATCTGCATAGTTGATATTTAAGTATTCAGCTTCTGCTGTTGATTCGTAAATTGCTAATGTTAAGTCATACTGACTTTGCCAACAATCCGCTGGCAATAATTCCATAGCCACCCGCAAATACCTAACAGCAGCTTCATAAGCACTCGCGGCTTTTGCCTTGGGTCCAGCCGTTAAATTTAATTGTGCCAACTGAGTTTTTTCTGACTGTTGGCTAATCGTGTCAATTCCGACATTCAATTGATTGACGATATCAAAGATGTTTTCTTCTAGCTTGTCGGGGGGAGTATTATTTAACAGTAATTGACCGATTTTTAAATGGGTAAATTGCTTTTGATCTTCGGGAATTAGCGAATAGGCGGCTTGCTGGACGCGATCGTGCAAAAATTTGTAACTAACCCGCGAAGTGTCTAATTTGAGATTAATTGATTCGGCTCGATCGAAAACTAAAGGAATGCGATAAGCATCGCTCAAGGGCAGAATTAACCCTGCTTGCAAAGCTGAATAAAGTTCAGTTGCTGTAGTATTAGCTGACTTTTCGCTAACAAGTGACAGCACATCTAGAGCAAATTTATCTCCCACGCAAGCTGCTAGCTTCAACACTTCTTGCGTGGGTGCGGGCAGCTTTTCAATGCGAGAAGCTACCAGTTCCACCACACTTTTATCGGTGATTCCAATGGCTTGGATTTCATCAATACTCCAATACCAGCCACTTTGACTTCCCTCATTTGTAATGTGATTAAATTCAAATTTTAAAAGAGAGTCTTGATAAAGTGCTTGGAGTAATTGGGTCAAGAAAAAAGGATTGCCACCCGTTTTATTCCAGATTAAATCGGCTAGGTTTGTTACTTTTTCGGTGCAACTGTTGAGTGTTTCAGCGACTAATTCAGTGACATTTGCTAAATCCAGCGGTTGCAACACGATATTGTTGACTATGATACCAGTTTTTTCAATTTCTTCTACAGTCTGAATTAAGGGGTGGGTCGGACTAACTTCATTGTCTCGATAGGCACCGATTAGCAACAAATATTCCTGGTCAGGGTCAGTTATCAGTATTTGCATTAACTTTAATGTTGCTGAATCTGCCCACTGCAAATCGTCTAAAAAGATTACTAGGGGGTGTGCTTTTTGCGCGAAAACGCGAATAAATTCTTTGAATACCCGATTGAAGCGATTTTGCGATTCTACAGGGGCGAGTTCTGGCACTTCTGGCTGTTTGCCGATGATTAATTCAACTTCTGGAATTACATCGGCAATTACTTGACCGTCTGTTCCCACTGCTGTTAAAATTTTAGTGCGCCATATTTCTAATGAAAGTGCACTTTCTGTTAGCAATTGCCGCAGCAAGGAGTTAAATGCTTGGATTAATGAGGCATAAGGAATGTTGCGTTTGAATTGATCAAATTTGCCTCTGATGAAGTAACCTTTTGACCTAGTAATTGGTTTGCTAACTTCGTTGACTACGGCTGATTTACCGATACCTGAGTAGCCTGATACTAGCATTAATTCGCTGGTTCCTGATGGGGGCGAATTTTGTTCTAAGGTTGCTGGTTTTTCTAACAAATTGTTGGCTAAACCCGCTCTTACACGTTCAAATGCTGCTAGCAATTCATTAACCTGATTTTCCCTACCGTACAATTTTTGGGGGATTAACAATTGGCTGAGAATATCTAAGCGTCCGGGGATGAAGTCGGCAATTTGTCCGGTGGTTTCTAACTGATGCAAAGAAATTTCTAAGTCGGCTAACAATCCGGCCGCACTTTGATAT
>JARCMA010000471.1 GCA_030248405.1 Microcoleus sp. MP8IB2.171 | reverse complement strand
TCGACGGCTTGGACGAAGTAGAAAACCACCGCCAAAATAGCTGCATTCAAGCAATCAATCAGTTTGTAGAAAGCGAATTTAAACCCAAACATTTAGTAGCTTGCAGCAGTTTTGAAGCTTACAAAAACTGCCCCACTAGATTTCGCCTGCAAGCAGCGGTTTTATTGAAACCTTTAACAGAAACTCAAATTCAAAATTATCTGCTAGAAGCCAGAAGCCGCGAACTTTGGTACAGCATTGAGCACGAGGCGGAGTTGTTGAAATTGGCAAAAGTTCCCTTGCTTTTGAGCATGATGGCTTTGGCTTACGACGATATTTTAATTGAAGCTTGGAAGCGCATAACTTCCGCAGAAGAACAGCGCAAATATCTGTTAACTGCCTATATTCGCCACCAAATGACCGGGCAAGTCAAGCAGTATCCCAGAGGTAAAGAACTGCGGCCGGAACAAATTCGCCACTGGCTGGGATGGTTGGCCAGAAGGATGGAACAGCAAGGAATTCAAGAATTTTACCTCGATCGCATACCGTCTAGCTGGCTGCAAACAGACGAAGAACGGCGCAAGTATCAGTTTGGAGTTAAGCTGATTGGCGGGCTGATTTGGGTGATTTTGGGATTAATTGCCAGCCTAGTCTCCGGGTCAATTTGGGGAATAATTGCGGGTGCTGTTGCTGCGGTAATTAGTGCTTTGTTGCCGGGAATTCCGGGGATTGAAAGTTTTATTTTGCACCTGGTGCTGTGGTCTAGCGGTCATATTCCTTGGGATTACCGGCGTTTTTTGGATGCTGCGGGCGATCGCCTGCTGCTGCAAAAAACGGGCGATCGGCGCTATCGATTTATTCACGATTTATTGCAAAAACATTTTTCAGAAATATAAATGCCGGAGCTTGACAAAATTAAATAATTATGATAAAAATTGGTAATTTATCAGCTAGGAATTGGCAATTTTTTGAGTGGAGGTATTTAACACGAAAAAGAAATATAATAAATGTAACTGTAGAGGAACCCTAAATACCCAATAGCCAAATATTCGCCAAGCGAAAGGAAACTCAATGACTGTAAAATTCATTCTGAGCGAATACGTTGACAAAGCAATGACAGAGGCTATGTATGACAAACTTGAAGATCATAGCTTTGTAGGTAAAATTCCCGTTTGCAAGGGAGTCATCGCCTTTGGTTCAACTTTAAAAGAGTGTCAAAATGAGTTGCGATCAACTTTGGAAGACTGGATTTTGCTAGGGTTGAAATTGCGACATCGAATGCCCGTCATTGACAATATTGATTTAAATCAGGAGCCTAGCCTTGAGCCGTTGGACACCTTGTAAGCGTCGAGAGTTCATCCAGAAATTACAACAGCTAGGCTTTTCGGGCCCTTTTTCTGGAAGTAAACACCAGTTTATGATTTATCAGGAGTATCGCTTAACGATTCCCTCTAATGATGAGTATTCTGTCCCTCAGCTACGGATGATGATTCGGGAGGCGGAGGAGATTATAGAAAGGCAAATTACTCTTGAAGAATGGAATAGCTTGTGAACTACCACACACTCATCCTAAAAAAAGGTTGGTGGTATTTTTGCCATCTGAAATAGCTGTTCCGCAGTAAATTCTAATCCATCAAAAAGTGGATCTTTTAATAGGGTATCTCCCATATAAGTCTGCGGTGCTGCATCGGGGTAAAAAACTGTAATGCTTCTCGCCTTGCTATCTACTATCCAAACCCGCAATACCTGAGCATCTAAATAATCTCTCGCTTTGGCAGCTAACTGACCGAAAGTTTGTTCGGGTGAAATAATTTCTATGACTAATTCGGGGACTACAGGACAGGCTTCATCTTGATTCCAGTCAGGAGATAAGCGTTCGTAAGAAACATATAAAAGGTCTGGGACTGGCACCAAGTCTCGCCCCAGCCTGGTTAATTTTACCGCCCATTCTACACCAATTTCTCCCCGTTCCTCACCCCACTGTTCGAGAATTTTGATGAGGCTTCTGGTGAGGCGAGAATGAAATTTTTTAGGTGACATCTTCGGTACTGCTTGCTCGTCAATAAGTTCGTAGGTAATATCGCCTTCTCCTTCGGGAAGAGCGAGAAACTCTTCCAGAGTTAGTTCAGTTTTTGTCTGGAGCATAATATTCCTTTGCTGTGGGCAGGCAAGTTAGTATTATTTTAACTTAAATATTAATTGACATAATACAAATGTTATGATAAAGATTGGCCAAATCTCAAGTCTTAACTGTCAAATTTGCGATCGCCTCCTCATCCACACCCCCAAAAGGTTAAGATTCTAATCTGACCCTCCTGCAATCATTGCTTCACCTCCTATGGCAGAAACCTTATTGTTCAACGCCCTCCGCGAGGCGTTAGACGAAGAAATGGCCCGCGACTCCTCTGTATTCGTACTCGGCGAAGACGTAGGTCAATACGGCGGTTCCTATAAAGTCACCAAAGACCTCTACAACAAATACGGCGAACTTAGAGTGCTCGACACCCCGATCGCCGAAAATAGCTTTACAGGCATGGCAGTAGGCGCAGCAATGACGGGACTGCGGCCGATCATCGAAGGCATGAACATGGGCTTTTTGCTGCTGGCCTTCAACCAAATTTCTAACAACGCCGGAATGCTGCGCTACACATCCGGTGGCAACTTCAAAATGCCAATGGTAGTTCGCGGCCCCGGCGGCGTGGGCCGGCAACTCGGCGCGGAACACTCCCAGCGCCTAGAAGCATATTTCCAAGCAGTACCGGGTTTGAAAATAGTCGCCTGTTCGACTCCCTACAACGCCAAAGGACTCTTAAAATCAGCCATCCGCGACGATAACCCCGTTCTGTTCTTCGAGCACGTCCTGCTGTACAACCTCAAGGAAAATTTGCCAGAAACAGAATATTTAGTGCCGTTAGACAAAGCGGAAATTGTGCGATCGGGCAAAGATGTCACCATCTTGACATATTCCAGAATGCGGCACCACGTCCTGCAAGCCCTGCCCGCACTGCTAAAAGAAGGTTACGATCCCGAAGTAATCGACCTAATTTCTCTCAAACCCCTCGATATGGAGACAATTGGCGAATCTATTCGCAAAACCCACAAAGTAATTATTGTAGAGGAGTGCATGAAAACCGGAGGCATCGGTGCCGAACTAATTGCTTCGATTAGCGATCGATTTTTTGACGAACTCGACGCACCGGTTTTGCGCCTGTCTTCACAAGATATTCCCACACCTTACAACGGGAATTTGGAAAGACTGACAATTGTCCAGCCCAACCAAATTGTCGAGGCAGTCCAAAAAATGGTAGCTTTGCGAGTATAAATAGTGATTAGTCAATAGTCATTGGTTGACTGTTGACTGTTGACTGTTGACTGTTGACTGATGACTGTTGACTGATGACTGATGACTGATGACTAAAATCTGCCAACCGCCAACTGCCAACTGACAACTGCCAACTAACCAATGACTAATAATTAAATATGCAAAAACAACGTTCAATATTAGCCCTAATTTTTGTTTTAATCATCGCCGCTATTACTGTAATAGTAACAATTCCGACGCGGCTGGGATTAGACTTGCAAGGAGGGTCGCAACTCACAATTCAGGTAAAAACTACCCCCACAATTCCCAAAATTGAGCCGGGAATGTTAGAAGCAGTGCGCCGGATCGTCGAAAACCGCGTCAACGGTTTGGGTGTTTCCGAAGCATTAGTCCAAACAGTAGGAGAAGACCAAATTCTCGTCCAGTTGCCCGGAGTAAATGACCCGCAGCAAGCAGAACGAGTCTTGGGCGGCACCGCCAAGCTAGAATTTCTGGAACAACTGCCAGGAACAGAAGCACAATTAGGCATTGAGAGGCAGTTGCAGCAGGAATTGCTGCTCAAACAAACAGAATTGAGAGCTACCCCGAATGAGGCGGCTATTAAAGAAAATCAGGCTGCTTTGAAAAGAAGCAATGAGGCGATCACCAAACTCTTCAAAAGCAGCGGCCTCGGCGGCGAAAACCTCAAAGACGCTCAACCTCAACCCTTGGCGTCTGGGAACAACTGGAACGTTGCTCTTGTTTTCGATACCAAAGGAGGCGAACTCTTTGCCCAACTCACGAAAAATTTAGCCGGCACCGGACGCAGTATCGGTATTTTCCTAGACGAAAGAATGATCAGTTCTCCAGTCGTTGGTGTTGAATTTGCCCAGACAGGAATTACTGGTGGGA
>JARCMA010000470.1 GCA_030248405.1 Microcoleus sp. MP8IB2.171 | reverse complement strand
GAGGAAGGATATATTTTTGGCGCTTCCAGACGGTTTTGAGGCTGTTGGGGAGGGTTCAGCTTGATGCTTTTCTTCGATGAAATTGTCTTTAATTTCCTGTAGAAGGTGCTCTAAACGGGCTGTAATTGTGAATAGTTTGGTGGCTAGGGTGACGCCGCCGCTGCTGAGAATTGCTTCTCCTAAAATGAGGCGGCTTTTGCACTCGGTTGGGATGTAGGTGACGCAGGCAAAGATGCAGGGGGGAACTTGTTCTGGCATCGGCTGCTGGATTTCTGCGAGAATTTTTGAGGTTTGGGGGTCGCGCAGGTAAATTTGCAGTTGTGCTGAACCGATGAGTTGTTTGAGTTCTATCGCTTCGGATTCGGGGATGAGAGTTGCTGTTTTTCTGCTTTGTTGGGGGGGTTGGGGAATGTCGATTTTGCCGGAAATGATTAAGGGGCGACCGAGTTGGGTGACGAAGGTTTCTTGATCGAGGACGAGTTCGAGTTTGACGCCCGGTTTGGGTTCGGCGGTTTGGGGAATTGGGAATTGGTAGATTTTGGTCTGCGGCGGTGCCTCAGTGGCTGCTGGGATTTGGGTTGGTGCGGGGCGATCGACCGGTGCTGCAATTTGTGGGGCTGCGCGATCGACCGGTGCTGCGATTTGTGCGGCTGCGGGGGAAGTTGCGGGTTCGGTTTGGTCGATCGGCGGTAGGGGTTCGGAGGTTTCCGATTCTGCGGGCAATACTTCCAACTGAACGCCGTACTGCCAAGGTTTTAGTGGTGTTGATTTGGGATCTGGCAAGCAGGAGAGTTCCCACAGTCCGGGTTTGAGCCTGGTGTAGGGAATGATCACGACTAATCCTTCGGGGTTGGTGCGGGCCGATCGGCTTTGGACTTTCCGCTGCGCCCCTGGGTCGAAGGAAGTATGGGTAACGCGAATTTCGATGTCGGTGTTGGGGTGCTGAATGCGAGCAACAACACGGTATTTACCTTCTAGAATTTCCACGTCGGAGGTTTCTAGGGGCAACCAGGCGCGATCGCCTTCTTTCTGTAGCAAAAATTCTAATTTTTTCATCTTTCTTTCCCCTTGAAGGCTCCCGCTTGATTCTTGATATCCTCCCCACTGATGAATCAGGGGGATTCCAATCTACCCAAACAACGAAAGCTGCTTGGGAAATTGGTGGGTTGACGCTTCATTGGAAGATGCCGTATTAGATACGGTCTTAGTCCATCCTCCACGTCCGTTTAGAGTCTCGGGCAATCCGCCCGCGACTTTTATATTAATAGCCGCATTCTCGTCTCGATCATGAACTGCCCCACAAAACAAGCAAGTCCATTCACGAACTGAGAGTTCCTTTTTTCCGCCAATTTGCCCACAACAGGAGCATCGTTGGCTAGTCGGTTCCCATCGGCTGATAATCCTAAAGTCTCTTCCGTACATTTCTGACTTGGCTTCTAGCATTGTCCGAAAACTTCGCCAGCCCAAATCAGATATGGCGCGAGATAGTTTACGGCTTTTCATCATGCCGGATACGTTAAGGTCGTCGGGTAAGGTTCGAGCGTCACCGCTCTCCCCTCCCCTAAGAACCGGACTTGACAGTTTCCCATCATCCGGCTCAAGCCTTATTTCAAGCTAGTTGACTTGGATTTTGAGTGTTCCTGTTTGTGACACGCTCTGTGTAAGTGCTGAAGGTTGTCTATCGAATCTAGTCCACCTTGAGCAACAGGAACTATGTGATGGGTCTCGATTTCCTCTCCATTGAATAAAGGTTCGCCACATACTGGACATCTCCAGTTTTGGTTTTGAGCAATTTGATATAACTTGGAGTTTGTATCCCAATGGCTCTTGCCATACTTTTTGTGGCGTTTTTCCCAGTATTCTTTTAGGCTGGGGTCATCTGGTGAAGCACCACCCTTGACTTTGACATGGCGTTCAATGGGCGTATATGCTATGGGATACAGACTAAATAGTTTTGTATCATCACGGCGGTTGCTTATATCACAAGCGAACGTCCATTTATTTCCTTTCACCGTCTTGAAGTAGCGTTTCATAACCCAGTCTTTGGGTTTGTTGGGGTGTCTACGCTTACCCCATTGCCAAAGGTATTGCCATACTCTGTGTGAGATATAGCTGAAGGTTTCTTTGCTGACTACACCTTTGTAGTAATTGGCAAAACCTCGGAGAATTGGATTGAGTTTTCCAATAACCAAAGCTTGTTCAGCACCATTTAGACTCTTTATCTCTTTACCAATGCGCTTACAGAAGTCTAGGACTTTCTTCTTCGATGGTTTGATTAGGAGTTTACCACCGTAGTGGCGGTGATTGAAGCCTAGGAAGTCGAAACCATCTTCCATTGACGTAATGTACGTCTTCTCCGTGCTGAGTTCTAGTCCTCGTTCTGACAGCCATTGCTTAATCAAGTTTTGGGCGATTTCGAGACTCCCTTTGTCCCTAGCTGTGACTACAAAGTCATCAGCATATCTGACCACGCCTATTTTGGGGTTGGTGGATTTAATGTATGTTTCCAATCCATGCAGTCCGATGTTGGCTAGCAGGGGTGAAATAACCCCTCCCTGTGGTGTACCCGTATCAGTGGAATTGTAAATTCCATTGAATATGAAACCCGCTTTTAACCATCCGTCAATTAGATTTCTTCTAGGAAAGTTTTCTAGTTGATTAAGGATGGATTTATGGGCAATGTTATCGAAGAATCCTTTGATATCAGCTTCTAAAACCCAGGTGTCTCTTCCAGAACATACTCTTAGGAAGTTCTGAGCGATGGCATCATGACACCCTCTACCTACTCTGAATCCATAGGAATTTGGTTCAAATATAGCTTCCCATTCGGGTTCTAGAGATTCCTTTATTATTGCTTGTTCAATTCTGTCGCGCACGGTTGGGATTCCGAGCGGTCGTTTCTTCCCGTTGACTTTGGGAATTTCTACCCTACGAGTAGGTTTGTTATTCCCTCCGTTCCAAAAGTTTACCAGGTTCACTCGTGCTATTGGGGTATTGATAACTTCTTTATCAATTCCTGCCGTTTGCTTACCTTGATTGGTCTGAGTGATACGTCGAACACTTAATAATAAGTTTGCGTAGCTTCTTTGTAGAAGTTTTTGTAAGTTTCTCAACTTACGGAAGTTACCAAGTTTTCTAGCGAGAAAGATTCGTTGGCGTAGATTTTTAACCGTTTTGTTCATCTTGAGCCAGTTGATCTGGTTCCAGTTCTCTAGCGGTTTCTTTAGTCCGTTTGTAGTGTTTACACACTCCATCTAACTTGTCCTCAGATTAAATTTCTTTGTTTTAGTTTCTATCTCATAAGACCCAGAAGAAGTCTGCTATTCCTTTCGGTCACGGGCAAAGTTTGAACCCGTATCTCACACATTACGTGTGAGCTTTTCGCTTTTTCTTCCATCCTTTACCCTCCAGAGAATTCTGCTTTCCTTGCGGTTGGCTTACCATGAGTATTCGACCTCTCGTGGACTCTGTAGGGCTTATCTTGTTGTATCGCGTAGTGTATGTTCTCTGTTAGGTGTTGACTGTTCTGCGATGGGAATTGTGTTCATACGGATTACGAACTAGAAAGTCGTAATTCCACCCATTCACCTTTTGGTTAGAGTCTGTCAGCCTGATTTGACTCTTTGATAGATCACGCAGTTTAAACATCAATTCACTTTCGTTTACCATGAGAGAACTCCCTCTTGCTCCTGTACCACTTTTAGGCTAGTAGTAGAGGCTACGTCTGTGGTCTGCATTCCGCCGTGTTCATTACTTACTAAGGCGTGACCGGACTCCAGAGAGTCTTTTACACGAGGGTAAAGGGTATGAAACCTCTAGGAGAGAAGGCTCTCCGAACTACACGACCAGTTCAAGTCGCGCTTCCAGGACTATCGTTTGGCTTTCACGAATAATTCTAGTGCTTAACTTGTGCAGGAAATCGTTACGAATATCGGAGATTTTGGCGTGAATTCTCGCCACCTTTCGGCGTGCTAACTCTCTCCGTTTACTTCCCTTCTTTTTTCTGGCTAGCTTGCGTTGTGCTTTGTGAAGTTTCCTTAGATTCTTTTTGAGAGGCTTGGGAGCCTTCACTTTCTCGCCTGTACTCAGGGTGGCGAAGTCGGTGATACCAAGATCGATGCCAACTGATTGTCCGTTGTTTGGCAATATTATTGGAACCACTTCAACGACAAAGCTGACAAAGTATCGGTTCGCAGCATCTTTGATTACCGTGACCGAGCTTGGCGGGGACGGCAACTCCCTTGACCAGACGACTTTAATTCGTCCAATTTTAGCAAGATAAATTTTTCCATGTTTAATAGAAAAGCCTCCTATCCTGAATCGTGCCGACTGCCTGCCATTACGCTTTTTGAATTTGGGACGACTAACTTTTCGACCTTTTCGCTTACTTTTTAGCGAATCAAAATAGTTCTTCCAAGCTACCCCTAGATCGGCAATTGATTGCTGAAGAGGAATGTTTGACACTTCCGCCAGCCATTCTCGCTGTTCCGATTTCTTAGCTTGAGTAAGGTCGGTTTTTTGCAAGTCTCCATTACAGGGCAACTTGTCTAATGAATTGCACGATGCTAGTGAATCGTTGCACACAACACGACAGCAACCAAACAACTTGGCAAGATTGCGAGCTTGCTGAGAAGTTGGGTATATGCGGTACTTGTATCGTTGTTTCATAGGACTATTGTAGCAGTAGAACAACTAATTGAAAGGATAGAGATGTTAAGACTATAAACAACACGAAGAAGAAGAAGAAGAAAAAGAAGAAGAAGGCGGTTGAAACCGCTGCCGACTTTTCCCCGTGTCTGAAGCCAGGGGCTTGCGTCTCGTTTGTGGGTCACAGGTTGGTGGTGGTTTGTTGAGCGACAGCTACAGATATTAAATTACTTATGTTTTATAGCCTATCACCACTGTCGGTCAAGAGGCCCACTTACCAAGGACTGCCGATTATGCTGAAAGCTGCCCAATAATACGGATGGGATAAATCTTTGCTATCGAGTTTGGGGATGGACGGGGGCAAGGGAATGTCGCCTCTGGCACTTCGCAGTTGACCGTCTTCGATCGTCACTTTGCCTTCGATCGCGGCAATTTGTGCTTGCCTGAGAGCTTCAGCTTTAATGATGGGAGGGTCGTTTGGCCTGCGGATTTTTAACTGCTGGTAAAACTCTGTCATCAGGGCGAGAGTCCCCGCATCGCTGACGTACCACAAGCTGGCGAGGGCTGATTTTGCTCCTGATTGCAGTGCTAAACCTGCAAATCCGAGTTCTGCTTCTTTGTCTCCCAATGCGGTTCTACAGGCGCTTAATACTAACAGTTCAAGAGGCGGATTGTTCCATTTTAAATCTCTCATTTGATCGAGACCTAGTTGGGTGTCCCAAAATTGAATGTAGGAGTTATTTGGGGTTCCGGGGCGGAATTCGGCGTGGGTGGCAAGGTGGATGATTCCGTATTTTTGTTGCAGTCGCTGGGATTGCAAGTTTACTATGGTGAAGTCTTGGTTGAGAAAGGATTGACCGGGCCACTGTCGGGCGATCGCGCCTAGTTCTAATGGCACTGCTGGCAGCGGTTCTTTGTTCGCCGTTTCTGCGAAATCTGATGCTCCCATTGCTAGGACTTGCACGTTTCTGAGGTCGGTGTAATTGCTGTCTGTGAGTTTGAATGCGGGGATGCGGGTGATGCTGTATTTTTGGATCAGAAATTGCTTTCCGTCGTGCATTGCTGCTAGGGGTACGGTTCGCAAACCTGCGCCGACGCAGAACAGCAAGGTTTCAATTTTTGCTGTTTGCAAATCTTTTTCTAGGGGTGCAACTATCCATTTGTATAGTTGTTGCGCTGGTTCTAAATAGGTGGTGGTGTTGAGTTTTACGGGATTGGTGATTTCGCTGCCCAATTCTTGGACTACTGAGAGGAGTTTCTCTTGTTTGGCTGACGGGACGCTGCGGAGAATGGGCGGGCGATCGGGCAATATTAAGATTAATTCTAGTTGGTCGGTGCGCGGGATGGCGTAAATTAAAGCTGGTTTTTTCTTTGTTTGAACTGCTAGGCGGGAGAGAGTTTTTGATATTGCTGCGGCGGTTTTCGCACGGGCTGCAAAGTCTTGTTCAAAGTATGTTTGATAGTCTTCTTCCCAGCTTTCTTCGATTCTGGTTACGGCTTCGGTGAGGTTTCCCCGATCGAGCAAATTTCTCATTTCTTGCCCGTTAAGCCCGCCCTGGTCTGTGTTTTGGGCAATTGTAGCGAGGTTTGCGGTACTCCAGCAGAAAAATATTGCTGTCAAACAGTAAAAAATAGCGTTTTTAATTTTTTTCTGAGTCGTGTGTTTTTGGCGTTGCTGCTGGGATTGGTAGTGCATGATTTTGGGGCGGTTAATGGCGCCGTTGGCGGCAGCAGTTGGCAAAAGTTTGGATGTGGGTGGGAATTTTGACTGTGCTGGCGATCGCGGAACGATTATAGCATTCAAGACCAACCCCAAATATCTACCGTAGGGTGTGGACACCAGCACCAACAGAGTCCCCACACCAAGAAATTCGCGATTTATGTAAAAGTTTGTAATTTATGCAGGGGTTTTGCATAAACAGGGCTTACGCAAAAACCCGGTTTCTTCACCTAAGATACCTCCACAAAACAAATGATCCAATAGCTATGTGGGTTTAGCGAAAATTTCCACAAACCATTTTTGAAGATTGGGGAGGCGATTAATCTGGG
>JARCMA010000059.1 GCA_030248405.1 Microcoleus sp. MP8IB2.171 | reverse complement strand
TTCTGCCTTCTGCCTTCTGCCTTCTGCCTTCTGCCTTCTGCCTTCTGCCTTCTGCCTTCTGCCTTCTTCCCTATTCTCTATTCTCTATTTCTTCCATCCGCTACATCCGTTACACAATCCGTTGCCGAACTTCCTTCTTCCTTCAATTAACTCCCCAAATTTTGACAGTTTTGTCTATACTGCCACTGATAATAGTTGCACTATCGCTGCTAAAAGTAAGACAAGTAACAGAGTTTTGATGTCCGTTGAGAGTGTGAATATGTTCGCCGGTACTGGCATTCCAAAATTTGATATTACCATCGGCACTAGCACTGACAACAGTGCGTCCGTCGGGACTAAAGGCGATCGCATTTATCGAGTTAAAATGCCCTGCCAATGTGATTGAACTATCTGGATTCGATAGCTGTCGCAGTTGAATATTTCTGTCCCAGCCGCCAGTAGCCAAAGTCTGCCCGTCTGGACTGAACGCCAGACAATTCGCATAACCTTTAATTGTTTGGGAACACTCTCTGCTGCGGAGGTTCCACAGTTTAATTGTACCGTCAGAACTGCTGCTAGCGAGAGTTTGTGCGATCGGGCTAAAAGCAAGACTAACAATTCCTGCTTTATGAGCTCCCCAAGTTAAAAGATTGCCAAAGGTACAGATTAACTTTCCCGTCTCTAAATTCCAAATTTTGATAGTAGTATCGGCCGAACCGCTGGCGATAACTTGACTGTCGGGACTGATGACAATTGCGCTAATTTCCCCTTCATGTCCGAGGGAAGTATGCCGCAATTCTCCTCCCTGCCAAATTTCGATCGCGCGGTGTTTTGGAGTATTTCTGCTCCTCACAAAAACTTCGCTTTCTTGGCAAAGGACAAAAGTTTCTTGAGCGCGGGGATACTTGTCAACAGTATAGAGTATTTCTCCTGTATCTACATCGCAAATTCTAATTATTTTGCCGTGCAAACTCGCCGTGCGATCGCCTCCGGGACTAATCGCCAGATTTGTGCCAGTTTTGACACTGCGGATGCAGTCAAACAGCTTGTAAGGCACGAATTCTTTTAAAGCTTGGCGCACTAGAGGTTCTGTCCTCTGTCGCAAAATTAAATAAGCAACTCGCTGCACTTCTGCTGCAGGGTCAAGCAGCGCCTCAATTGCTAAATTTAAACCAGCGCCTCCGTATTTAGGAGCATCTTTAACAGCGGCAATCCGCGACTCGATACTAGGACTGTTGAAGCGCTGCTTGACTCCGGCAATGCCTCCCAAAACAGCGGCGGCGATCGGGATTTGACTTTGGCCGCCGAGGACGGCATCATATTCTCTGGGTTGGTTAGAATTATCGACCATCATACGATTTTAAATTTTAGATTTTAGATTTTAGATTGAATAATTGGAGGATTGAAGAAAGCGAACTCACGGATAAAGCGGGGGAATTGTTATCGGATACTATGTTGTTAATTTCTGCACAGATGAATCCGGGGGCTTTTACCCTGGCTGCTTTCGGTGACGCTCAAACCGGGTTTAAGAGCGCAACTTCTAACTTATTGACTGTTGCAGTTTATAGTATTATAATCAAATTAGCGTTTCACACAAAAATCCGAAAGTGATATGTCACACTTCACAACGATCAAGGTTCAGATCAAGAACGGCGAACTGCTGCATCAAGTGTTGGAAGAGTTGGGTTATCAAGTAGAGTGCAATGTGCAGGTACGGGGTTATCGGGGCGACAAAACTAATGCCGAGTACGTGATTCGGCAATCCAATGGTTACGATTTGGGTTTTCGTCGCAGCGGAGAGGATTATGAATTGGTGGCGGATTTTTGGGGCGCTCGAATTAAACAGCAGGATTTTGTCAATTCAATTAGTCAAAAATACGCGCGCAAAAGTTTGATGGCGGCGGTGCAGTTAGAGGGTTTTAATGTTGAAGAAGAGGAAACTTTGGCAGATGGAACGGTGAGAGTTGTAGTGGGTCGATGGGTTTAAGATTGGCGATTGAATAAGTAGGTGGTTACAAATAAACATGAGATGGGGAGGGCGGGTTTTGCCTTCATATTCTCGCTTTTATCTCGTGATTCTTAGCTAAACCCGCCCCTACAAGATACTATTGTTTTTTTGCAATGACCTACTTAAGAGGAATCACCATGTGGCGATCGGCGATCGTACTAATTATCCTAGCGCTTGTAGTTGGCATTGTGGGGGCGATCGCCCTTGGAACATACCGCTGGCATCTGGGTACCAAGGAACTGCGAGCCAATCTGGAAGCTGCACGATCGCCGATTAAACCTCTCACATTTGATGCGCGGGAAATCGCCGATTTACCCCAGCCAGTGCAGCGCTACTTTCGCACGGTGATCAAGGATGGACAACCGCTAATTTTAGCAGCGCGGGTTTCCCACGAAGGCACGTTTAACATGAGCGAAACCGCAGAAAAATGGAGTGCTTTCACCTCAACTCAAGTGGTAATTACTCAACGCCCTGGCTTTGACTGGGACGGGCGAATTGCCATGATGCCCGGTATCAATGCGTTTGTTCATGATGCCTACATTTCTGGCGAAGGCATCCTCCATGCAGCGCTGCTTGGCCTCGTGACTGTAGCGGATATCCGCGGCACTCCAGAAGCTGCACAGGGGGAACTGATGCGCTTTTTTGCGGAGGCGGCTTGGTATCCGACGAGACTGCTGCCGAGTCAGGGTGTTCGCTGGGAGTCGATCGACAATTCTACAGCCAGAGCAACCCTGAAAGATGGCGACACCGCTGTTTCCCTGGATTTCCGCTTTGATGAAGCAGGGCTAATCGCCACTATCCGCGCTGAGGCCCGCGCCCGTACAGTTAAGGGCGGGCTGATGTTTGCGCCCTGGATTGGCCGTTTCTGGGACTATGAAGTGCGAGACGGTATGCGGATTCCGCTTTCGGGTGAGGTGGCGTGGCAACTGCCGGATGGCTCGCTATTGCCCTACTGGCGCGGCCGCATCATGAATATTGTTTATGAGTTTGCAGGGTGAGTTTCTCTTGTCGGGAGCCCCGGAGTCTCACATTTTCTCGCGTATTTCAGGGGAATAATCTGAGAATTAGAGTACACAGGTAAACGGCTATTAGCAAAAAAAGTTAATTACCCATGAACATTACAGAACTCAAGACAGCAGTAAGGCAACTTCCAAAAAATGAACTCGCAGAGTTTCTCGCATGGCTTGATGAGTTCCAAGAAGCTCTCGCCGATCGCCAGTGGATCGATGGTGTACGAGTTAAGATAGATGCTGCTGTTGCCGTTTCCGAAGATACTCCACCGATTGAGGGCGAAACGTTTATTGCAGGTATTTGCGATCGTTTTCCCAAATAGATTGTAGGCTGGGTTATTACTTTCATCGCAAGATGGAGGCAATTTTATTCTGGTTCTTCCTCGATCGAATCAGATTCATTCGCCTCATTATTCTCATTATTTGACTCTTCAACTGTGCTAGTATTTTGATGGGTATTTTCCAATAAACCCGCCTGTTTTAACAAGTGTCTGAGTAATCCAAATTTTAAAGATTTATTACCGTGAATTGGCACAGAAATTCGGATTGAGCTTCCCGCTTTCCCGTAGATGTGGTGACTGCCTTGAACTCTTAATAATATCCAGTCATTACGTTTTAGTAGCTTGGCTAACTCTTTGCCAGACATGGAGTTTATATTGAAATCTCCATAATTTTGTCTCGCTCATTTGTCTCGATGGATTCAATATCTACACGCTTGGCAACCTTCGATTGCTTCATAGAGGTTTTGTAGCAATTCCTCGAAGGTATCTCCCTGTGTTGCACAGCCAGGAATAGCAGGAACTTCTGCCCAGTATCCGCCTTCTTCTGCTTCGTGGATGATAATTTTGATTTTCAATTGATTCTCCTAATTTATTTTACTTCGATTTGAAATGCTTGTATTATAGTTGCATTCAATTCCTGCATTTGCTGACTTCCTAACTCGCCCAATCGTCTCAGTATTAATCTATTTTCAAGACTGACAATCCGAGTCACTCTCACTTTAGAAGATACTCTTAATCCCGTGCTATAAAATTCTGGATCGGAAGTATTTAGAGCAAATTCATCTAGACTTAAGCTGGTGACATTTTGCGAAGAAATGAAGCAGATAGTAATTTCATCTATGCTTGAACTTGCCCACAGCACCAAAGCCGGACGTAACTTTTTCTGACTCAAATCTGTAAATGGAAATTCAGCTAAAACAATATCTCCTTTTTTTAGCTTCACTAAATTGGCTCTCCATCTTCAATGGTGTAAATATCGGGTTCATCTTGCAGAAATTGAAAGGCTCCTCCGCTTTGGGCTAACTGCGTTATGTCCACAATTGAAGGATAGGGGATGTTGCTAAACAATTTTGCTTTTATTAGCAATTGCTCCTCTTCTGAAAGTGTCTGGATGATTTGTACTAAGGATTCAATGAGTTGTGTGTTCATAGCTTAAAATATGTGGCGATATTTTATTTTACTGCGATCGGGCAAGCTTCGATGATTATAACAAATAAAATTCAGTGCGATCGAGTAAAAGTCGCAAATAGCGCAGATTTACTCCTCGAAATCCACCTGCTTAATCACATCCAAAGGTAGTTCTAGCACCTCTGCAATTTGCTCGTCGCTCAAGCCAAACTGCCGTAATTTTCCAACAGCTTCAATCCTAGCTTTATTCTTAACGCGCTGAAATTCTGGATTTTCGGACTGACTTTCATTTTGGGTAGTAGTAGGCTGTTCCGAACCCATGTTTATGCAGCCAATTATATTATGATTATTAATCATGCTTTTACTTCGATCGCCAAAAGAAATATTCAAATTTCCTTGCCGTTCTAGAACTGATTTCAGATTCCCTTTATCAACTGGTTCATCAAAGACATCCGATAACATTTGCAAAAGCTCGTAACCGACATCCTTAGCATGACCCGCCGAACAACCACAATTTTCTGCAATGTCATCATACTTTTGGCGCTTCAGCGTTCCCTCAATAATTCCGCGCTGCAAGTCATTTAGACGTTTGCCTGTCTTGGCGTAGACAGCTTTTTCCACAAATTGCAATACTTCGTGAACGTGCATCATCCGGGATATGGGAGGACATTGGTTATTATAGCCGACTTTATCCGTATTATTCCGTCTTTTTCCGCTGATTACAAATATTTAACAAAAATCCGCCTTTTTCCGCTTTTCAGTTTTGAGCGATCGGTTTAGCATAGGCAAGAGTGGGAGCAGTTGTTTATTGGCGCATAGTTTATCTATAGCCTTGCAAAATTCTGATCTGCTCCCTTTAACAGATGCGGCAATAAGTGAAAATCCCAAAAAGGCATCTTTTCATTAGTTCTGACAAAAGGAGATAAAGTGTGAAAACAAAAATTGATGATAAAACGCTAAATAATCTGCCAGAAAGTCTGCAAATTGCACAAAAAGCGATTGAGACTGGAGAAGTGCAAGAAATCATCAAACAACTTGCCAAATACAATCTTGGGGTATGTATGCCGCATATGCACACAGAGAACAAGGGATTTGTAGAGTTACCAAAAGATATGATTCAAGTGGAGCGGAAGTTAGTCACTTCTTTCGTTCACTCCTCTGAGGTAGATGATCAAACCATGATTCCGGTTGTTTGGAGATACATTGATGGTGTAGTTGTAAGTGCTTCAAGCTGTCGCCATTGTCAATAATTTTCAAAGCGCGATCGCCTTTACTCTAAAATCAGAGTAAAGGCGATCGCCCGCAATTACCAAATCGTTTCAACGTGAGGATAGCTCAGAATCTTCTCATCGCACGTAATCAAAGGAATATCATAGCGCCGCGCCATCGCTACCAAAATGCGATCGGCAGGATCTTTGTGAAACTCCCCTGGAAGCTGCGTACTGTCAATCGCATCCAGCGGATTCAACGGCTCAATGACTATACTCGAATGAGTTCTAGCTTGTTCGTACCACTGTGCGATCGGTAACGGCAAAGTCAGCTTCCCCAGACTCGATTTCACGGCAATTTCCCAAACTGAAATTGCAGAAACCAGTAAACCGCTTTTGATTTCCTCAGCCTCAATTGCACGCTTTGCTGCCACAGACAAATGACTGGGCTCGTGCAGCAGCCAAAGCCAAATATGCGTATCAAGTAAAATCATGTACCCAACGCATCCCATAAATCCGACATCGGCGCATCAAAATCATCAGCAATCACTAGCGGCATCCCGCGCAGAGGATAATGCTTTTGTACCGTCAATTCAGCACTCGAAATCTCAGCAGACTCGATCGCCAAAAAAGCCTCCGATTCTGACAAGCGCCTCTGACGCAAAAAACTCAATAGCACCTCAAGTACATCATCTGATGTTTGCTCAATCTCGCGGATTAGTTCTTCTCGGACAGTCATAATCTGGCATTTTCCTTGCTAGACTTCTTTACCCATTGTAATTCGAGATGCGATCGTTTTGGGCGATCGCCTTTACGAACAAAAACTAAGTACGCGCGAGCGAAGCTATCCCGTTCGCGAAGCGTTCCCGAAGGGTAGGGAATCGCCCGAAACACCAAACCCTAACCACTGGGCCAGCTATAATTAGCAGTATCTCTTATACAAAACGGCGACTATGACTGAATTGCTCGAACGTGCGTTAGCGAAGCCCTCGAAGAGGATCGCCCAATTAAAAACTTTATCAGCAGACGAGCAAGATGCGATCGCGGCTCGTCTCCTCACCGAATTAGAAGATGAACGAGCATGGAAGGCTCAATTTGAAGCTACAACAGATGCTCAGTGGGATAGTATAGCTGAGATGGTACGTCAAGAAATCGCTTAAATTTTAGCCGTTACTGCACAGGATTCCAACCATGACCTTCATCAACCCGAAAACCGACTACGCCTTCAAAAAAATATTCGGTGCCCTCGATAACAAAGGCATACTCATCAGCTTTCTCAACGCCATGATTTACGATGGGAATCCTACCATTGAAGACTTAGAAATTATTAATCCTAATTTACCCCCAAAAATCACAGGGTTAAAAGATACCTATTTAGATGTCAAAGCCAGACTCGCCGATGGTACCCTAGTCATTATTGAAATGCAGGTATTAAATGTAGAGTTTTTCGGAAAGAGAGTTTTGTACAACGCTGCAAAAACCTATGCCTCTCAATTACAGAAAGGAGAAGGCTACCGAATGCTGAAACCTGTAATTGCACTGACACTGACTGATTTCGAGATGTTTGAAAATAGCGATCGGGTAATTTCTAGATTTGTTTATAAAGAAGAAACGACTAATCTGAGATATACCGACAATAACATGGAGTTAGTGTTTATCGAACTTCCGAAATTTACCAAGGAATTATCACAGCTAGAAACCGTGGTGGATAAATGGATTTATTTCATGAAATATGCTAATACCCTGACACAAGTTCCACCAACAATGGATATTGTTCCAGAGATTCATCAAGCCTTTGACATAGCAAATCAAGTTAATTTAAATCCTGACGAACTGGACGCTATCGAACGGCAAGAAATGTTTATTTACGACCAACAAGGAGTTATAATCAAAGCTAAGCGAGAAGGTGGAGAAGAAGCAATGCAGGTGGTGGCACGGCGATTACTCGATCGCCTAGATGACGAAACCATCAGCCAAACAACCGGACTCAGCATCGAAGAAATCAGGAATTTGCGATCGGATAGAATTTAGAGCAAAGTTATCCACCTGCTTTCAACCACCCAAAAACCTGATCTACCGTCAAATCTAACGTTAAAAAACTTGGCATAGGCAGCCGATTTTGTCCAGTCAACTCAACTGGTTCCTGTCCAGGAATAAATACCAAAATAAACCGTTCCTCTGGATCAATTAACCATCCAAGCTGAGTGCCGTATTTCAGACAGTGCAAGATATTACTAATTACCTTAGTTGCTCTCTGATCAGGTGATAGAATTTCCACTGTCCAATCAGGATGAATTTCAAAAGCATTCGGCACTTCACCATCCGCTTCAAAAGTGATTCTTTCCCAAGCAAACACCGTAGCATCTGGCACAATAGAACGCCCGCCAAAAGTACATCGCAATTCGGGAAAAGCAAGGGCAATTTGTGCCGTTTCCGCAACCAGATTGACAGCGTTACAAAACTTGAGTTGCAAGCGAGAATGTTTGCCTTGGGGCATAAGCTTTTGATGAATACGTCCGTTAATAAATTCACTCGCAGGTTGAGTTTCCGGCAGTTTGAGGAAAGCTTCGAGGGTGAGAGATGTTGGAAGTGCTGTTGTCATCGCTTTGGATTCGGTGTCATTACCACTCTGCCATAATTTTATCGTTTTTCTGTCAGTTCTCGCTTTATGACGAGTTGCAACAGTTTAATTGAGCTTTTCCGCCCCTTAAATTCGATCGCCCTTTCCCCCAAATCCACCCCACAAACCTACGCCAAAAACAACTTATACGCCGGATTCTGACTCTCATCCCCATACTGATAGCCCAGCGTATCCAAAAAAGCCTGCCACTCCTGCATCTCATCCGGCGGTACCTGTATCCCCACCACAATTCGCCCGTAATCAGCCCCATTATTCCGGTAGTGAAAAACGCTAATATTCCAGTTAGGGCTCATCGAACCGACAAACTTCATCAACGCACCCGGACGTTCAGGAAATTCAAAGCGATAAAACAATTCATGATTCGCCAGCATCGAACGCCCGCCCACCATGTGCCGCACGTGCAATTTCGTTAATTCATCATCAGTTAAATCCAAAGTTTTGAAGCCGCAATCTTCAAAAGTTGCAGCTATTTTAACCGCATCAGCACGGTCTATAATTTGCACGCCAATAAAAATATGTGCTGCTTTTTCATCAGCAATTCGATAGCTAAATTCAGTTAAATTGCGTTTTCCCAGACATTCGCAAAACCTGCGGAGACTTCCCGGTTGTTCGGGAATTGTGACTGCAAAAATGGCTTCGCGGCGTTCGCCAAACTCGGCTCTTTCTGCTACAAAACGCAGCCGATCGAAATTCATGTTCGCGCCGCAAGCAACAGCAATTAATGTTTGTCCTGCGATTTGTTCCCGTTCGACGTAAGCTTTCGCACCTGCGATCGCCAAAGCGCCTGCAGGTTCTAAGATCGATCGCGTATCCTCAAAAACATCCTTAATCGCCGCACAAATATCATCCGTATCCACTAAAATAATCTCATCCACATACTCCTGACAAAGCCGAAAAGTTTCCTCGCCAACTTCCCGCACCGCAACGCCATCAGCAAACAAACCCACTTGCGACAAACGCACCCGTTTACCCGCTTTCAGCGACTGATTCATCGCATCGGAATCCACAGGTTCCACACCAATAATCTTAATTTCCGGTCGCAACCGCTTGATATAAGCCGCAATTCCCGAAATCAATCCACCGCCGCCAATTGCCACAAAAATCGCGTGAATCGGTTTTTGATGTTGCCGAAGGATTTCCATGCCGATCGTACCCTGTCCAGCAATCACGTAGGGGTCATCAAAAGGGTGAATAAAAGTCATACCTTTTTGGGCCTCTAATTGACGCGCAAAAGCGTAAGCATCATCGTAAGCATCCCCATGCAAAACTACCTCTCCACCACGGGCTATCACCGCATTTACCTTCACCTGCGGCGTCGTTACGGGCATGACGATAATCGCGCGAGTTCCCAGGTGGCGGGCAGCGAGGGCAACTCCTTGGGCGTGGTTGCCGGCGGAAGCTGCAATCACACCTTGTGCTAGCAAATCCGGCGACAGTTGCGCCATTTTGTTGTACGCGCCCCGCAGTTTGAAGGAAAACACCGACTGCATATCCTCTCGTTTCAGCAGCAGTTTATTGTTGAGCCGTGCTGATAGATTCGGGGCGACTTCTAGGGGTGTTTCTTGGGCAACATCGTAGACGCGGGCGGTGAGGATTTGTACTAGGTAATCGCAAAGCATGGGGTTAGCAGGTTGGTTGATGCCGGGTGGTGGGATAATTGTACGGTATTTGTGTTAGTTTTTTGTGCCAATGGGCGATCGGCTTCGGGGAATTGGCGATCGCGCGATCGGGCAAACCGATTTAGTTTACTAATAATTTGATTACCAATTAAAACCTTTACGCATAGAAAGTGCGATCGCCCTAAAACCGAGAAAAAGAGCGATCGCTCGGCGACGATCGAGACGATACTTAGTCCTGACGCTTGCCACTTTCCCCAAACCTAATCAGGACGTGCGAAACCCGTTCGGGGGTCAGTAATAAACAAACCCAAAACCAACGAATCCATCACCGTATCCCAGACAGGAGTCAAACGCTCTGCATCATCAACCCAGTAATCAAAAGTAATCAAACACTGAACATTAGAACCCAATCCGATACAAATTCGCGAATAAGCTTCCCGCTGTTCTGGAGGGTCAATAAACTTAAATTCAGTCCAAACAATCCGAGCAGTTTGCCGCTTTAATTGGATAATATCCCCAGGATCGATCGGATTTCTGGTATCATCTTCAACTATCTTCTGTAATAGCGGCACCAGCGGAAATTCTCCCCAATTGCCAGGGGGTAACAAATTAAACGAAACTTCCAAACAACAATCATCATCCGGCGGCTTTTTATCCGTAAACCGAAACGACTTTGTATCCGGTTCAAAATGCCAATCTTCCGGGACATCAAAACGAACTGCACCTCTTCCTGCTACAAAGATGCGAGTTCCAGGCTTTGATTTCCAATTGTGGTCTTCTTTAAGCTCTAGGGTTTCCTTGAGCCATTCTTGCTTTTTGCGCTTAGACATAAACAGAACACCAAATTGCTGCTAATGTGTAGTTTTAGACCTTGCAAACACATTTTAACTCTATTTTGCTCGCCGTTTGCTCAAATATAACAATCCTTACAAAAATTATGAATTCCTCTCTTCTCTATTCCTCTGTGTTCTCTGCGCCTCTGCGGTAAAAAAGAATTCCTTTCACAATTGGCTAACTTTTATTTTTCACTCTTGGGAATCACATCCCTAATTCCGCCTTTATTCCCAGCCGCATCGCCCTTATAACGCGGGATAACATGAATAGCAGCGTGACTGCGACTTTGACCGGCCTGTTTATTAATATTGATTCCCACATTAAAACCGTCAGGCTGAAACTCTTTAATTAACATCTTTTGCACCTTGTTAGCCATAAACCAACAAGCCGATTGTTCCCTAAACGGTAGCTCAAAATAATTAGCAACGTGACGCTTGGGAATAATTAAAACATGACCTTGGCTGGCAGGATAACCGTCAAATATTGCATAAGCTGTTGCTGATTCAGTTAGCAAAATTAGGTTTTTATACGGATTGCAGAATATACAGTTATTAGTTGAATTTCTTTGATGGTTGTAATGCACATACTCGTATATTTCGCAAGACTCATTTAAGAGGGTAGATTTAAACGGAAGTTTGACAATGCACTGATAGGTAGGTTTTTTGTGGACGTAATGTTCTCGAAAGCCTTCTTTTTTGATATCCCTTCTCACTGCAAAATACGCTTTACCTCCGGGTTTCAACAGGTGTGAGACTTCCATCAGCACATTCGCTTGTTCTTCGGGAAACAAGACATTCAAAACATAAAAGCAAATGATAGTATCAAATTTATGTTCGGGGAATTCTGGAAAATAATAAAAGTCGTAACCTGCAATATCAAAGCCTTTTTGCTGCAACAATTTAACATCGTTGCCGAAGCCACATCCAAAATCTAAGACTTTACCTTGCAGCAAATTTTGATCTAATAAAAATTTAGCCGGAAATGATAGGTAAATCCTTTCAATTGCCGTCAGGTGGCTGAATTTATTTTGTTGCTTTTTCATGGCGGCATAAATTTGATTTAAATCGATATTCTTTAGTCCGCGTCGGCGGACTTTGTTTGACAAGAAGCGATTTCAATCGCCAAATCCTATCTAAAAATTGTATCATTATTGCAGTTTGGCGATCGCCCCTTTATCCACCAACACCTCACCAGTCACCAAATCCCGCACCGTCGCCAACAAAACCCGCCTCTCATCCACCTCAAAACTCACCGAAACCCTGTCAATTCCCAATACCCCCGGCGGATTCAAATGCGCCACACAAACCTGCTGGTGGTGGCTGTCCAAAGAGCGAAAATCCGTCTGTTTGTTGAGCCAACTGCTCGTCATTTGCCCTTTTTCGTTAAAAATAACCTCCGCTTGCGATACCTCCGCAACTTCCCCAATATCTAACCGAATTTCCCTTTGCCCTTCAATTGCCACTTGCAGCGTCAACTCTTCGGAACTTTGACAGGGATACTTCATTTCCTTGCTAAATATCGGCGAATAAGCATAAGCTTTAGCATAAGGTTCCCAGAGGCGAATTGCATAGCTGTGGCGCAAATAATCGTCAACACTTACCAATTGTGTCAAAGCTAAAGCACCGTGTGCAACTGCTTCAAAAGGCTTGTCTCTTTGGACTTTTTGCCGCCCAAAATACGAAACCACTAAATTAGATACAGCCGGAATTAGAGAAGTTCCTCCAACCAGCAAAACCTGTTCGATATCTGCTTTGCCGATACCTTTCCCCAGTGCAATACTCAGCACTTCATCTAAACTTTCCCGCAACTGTTCTAACAACTGCCTAGATTCCAGAATTTCCTCAAGCTTGTCTCGGTTTAGCTGCAAGTCGTAAGACATAAAATTTTCATCGTCAAACCAGCTTTCCTTCGCCTCATTAACTTGAGAAAGTTGAATTTTTAATTTTTCCGCTATTTCTAATAAGTTTTGCCAGCCTACTGGGCCGACTTCTGCCCGCGACGAACCAATTTGCCGCAAATAATCTTCGACAATCCAGATGTCAATATCTTCGCCGCCGACATAAGCATCTGATTTTGCCAACACTTCGGCACGCATTAAATTTGGACTTTTAGATTGGCTATTTTTGACTAAAAAAGGAGGGGCAGTGCGAACCAAACTTAAATCTAAAGTTCCCCCGCCAAAATCGACTACTAAAACTAAAGAACCGGGGCGCTTTACGGCATATCCCAGGGCGGCCGCTGTGGATTCATCTATTAGCTGAATTTCCGCCACTCCCAAATTTCCTGCTAAGTCCCGAAACCAATCCAGATATCGCTCAAATGCTCCGACTGGAACTGTAAAAATTACTTTGTCTGGCTGTATATTTTGTATATGTAATTGATTCCATATTGTTTTAATAAACTGTTCTGCTATGGATTCTGGCGTGTAGGTTTGGCCGTCGAGATTGCGAGGCGGTGGCTGAAAGTCGGAGGCTAAATTGCGTTTAAAAGCTTTGAAAAAACGGTCGGGCTGGGATTGCCCCAAACGTTGAGATCGCACTTTTTCTCCCAATATAAAATCCTCCGGATTTTTTACAAATACTAAAGTCGGCACTACAGCTATTTCTAGAACCTCTCCGCTCGAATTATTCGTTTTAAAAATGCGAGACATCTCGCCCAATCTCAAAGTTTCTGGTGTTTGGGTATCCGCGTTGAGAATGCAGACAACCGTATTGCTGGTGCCGAAGTCAATGGCAACTGTAGTCATGTTAATTTTAGATTTTAAATTTAATTTCTCATTCCCGCTGGAAGGGTGCGACTAACTTTAGCAGGAGTAAGAATTCGCTCTCCCTCTCGATAGCCGACAAACCGAATATAAACTAATTCTCCTTCTGTTATATCCTCAACATCCGGCTGGTGCAACTGCGGATTGTAAGCAGTTTGTTCCCAAGCTGAACCGATTGTTTTAAAATCCCAGCTTGATAACAGATTTTCTAAGGGAGTAAAAAGAGCAGACAGATTTTTGGCAGGCATATCCGGCTTTGCTTCTGCCATTTTGCGGGCGGCGGGATAGTTGGTTAATAAAGTTTGCAACTGTTCAAAGGTAGCGCGGCGAAAATCAGTAGTTAGTTGAATTTTTTGCTGCTGCAATTCTTCGCGCAGCCGGAAACACTGCTGCCTCAATTCTTCAATTTCGGTGGGATTAGTTGTGATTGTAGCCGATATTGGCAGCGCGAGCAAAGTGCGATCGAACTCTTGGAAATTCAAATTCAGCACTGTTGCCAGCCGCCTCAGTTGGTCTAGCGTGAGTTTTCCCACGTCTCCCTGCCGCACTAAGCGCACCCCAAAGCGACTTAAGCCTGCTTTTTCCCCTAAGTCTTGCCAATCGAGAATGTCTAGCTGATTCATGCGTTCCCGCAGAATTGTATCGTACTTAAACTCGATCGCATCTCCGGCATCCGATGCAGCATAAGCGTAGACTAAAATTAGAAAAATGCCCCCAACAGCTAGGGCGAGGCTGAAAGGAGACACTATTGTTACATCAACCGTTGCATCGAGGAGATAGAACATTGTTAAATTTTCTAAACTTGTTTTAAAGTCTGCGTTTGTTCAACGATCAAATTTTCTTCGCCTTCGTAGTATTCTGGCAGCAAGTCTTGAGATTCTACTTTTCCGAGGGCTTTTTCAATTCCGGCGGTGGTTTCGGTGCAACTCGAACCGGTGGCGTTGAGGACGGTTTCGGTAATTTTGCCGTCTTTGCCGATGCGGTATTCTATTTGGCGGTATTCTGCCATAATTCTGCCTCTTGGTTTAATGCTTGAGTGTTGACTGCTGAGGGTTGAGTTATATTATAGATTCTATTTACCAATTATTCTAATGAATTTTTGTAGCGACAATGCAACCGGGGTTTCGCCGGAAATTATGGCTGCGATTGCAGCGGCTAATTCCGGTGCTGTGATGTCTTACGGAGATGATGAATATACGCAGCGTTTGCAAGTTAAATTTTCGGACTTGTTCGAGACATCGGTGACTGTTTTTCCTGTAGCAACCGGTTCTGCTGCTAATGCTCTAGCCCTTGCGGTTGTTACTCCTCCTTACGGCGCTATTTACTGTCACGCCCAATCTCATATTAATCTGGATGAATGCGGCGCGCCGGAGTTTTTTACAGGCGGTGCAAAGTTAGTGACAGTAACAGGAAATCATGGTAAAATAGAGCCAGAGACTTTAGGAAAAATACTCGATCGCGCTGGCAAAGGAATCGTCCACCACGTACAGCCCGCAGCCGTCAGCATCACTCAAGCCACAGAAGCAGGCACTGTCTACAATCCAGCGGAAATTTCCCAGATTTCGGAAGTTGTGCGCAGCCACAATTTGCACCTGCACATGGACGGAGCTCGCTTTGCCAATGCTGTCGCCAGTCTTGGCTGTTCTCCGGCGGATGTAACTTGGCGCGCTGGTGTAGATATTCTATCGTTTGGAGCGACCAAAAACGGCGCGATGGCTGCGGAAGCTGTGGTTTTTTTTAATCAAGAATTAGCAAAGACTTTCCCTTTTTACCGCAAGCGCAGCGGGCATCTTTTATCGAAAATGCGGTTTTTGTCGGCGCAGTTGGAAGCGTATATAACGGATGATTTGTGGCTGAAGAATGCGGCTCATGCAAATAATATGGCAGCCAAATTAGCCGCAGATTTAGCAGGAGTTGAGAAAGTCAAGTTTTGCCATCCAGTCGAAGCAAATGAAATTTTTATGCAGCTTCCAGAATCCCTGATTGCAGCAGCTTTGAATCACGGTTTTCAATTTTATCGATGGGATACATCTACTGTCAGACTGGTAACAGCTTTTAATACTAAAGAAGAAGATGTTAATGCTTTCGTGGATTTTTGTAGGGGCGAGCTTTCCCATAATATTTAAAAGGATTTGTAGTGAGGACTTTAGTCCTTCTGAAAATCTAAGGACTAAAGTCCTCACTACAAACCTACAGTTTAATAGGTTCAGGAATAGGTTCTGCAACTGCGGCTAGTTCCGGTTCAACTTCTTCGATGTGTGCTTCTAAAAGCGCCAGATTTCTCATGTTGGATTTATAAAAAGCATCAAAAATATCTCCGACTAAAGGTACTGAACCCACGACGGCCTCTAAACCGATATTGTAAATCATTTTTCCGAGGGTTTTGGGGGGGATCTTGAATTGAGTGGCTAAATAAACTAGGTATGCGGAAAACGCGGTATCTACGAGATCCCCAGCACCCGGAACTAAACCGATAATGGGGTCTAAACCAATGCGAAATTTAGTACCGGGGATGCCAATGGCAGTATCCATCAGGCGGCTGAGTTTGCGGATGCGGTTGAGGGTGGCGAGACGCTCTATTTTGTTCATATTATTATTGTTGAACTAGGTTGAAAATTTGAAATCTGTCGGAAGACGGAAAAAAACCATCTAGAAACCGCTCATTTTCCATCTTCGCTAATATGTTGAATTCCCCATTCGTGCATGGCATTAATAATCGGTTTGAGACTTTCGCCCAAAGGCGTTAGCGAATATTCAACTTTCGGCGGAACTTGCAGGTAAATTTCCCTGTGTACGATCGCGTCTGACTCCATCTCCCGCAATTGCTGCGTCAGCATCTTCTGCGTAATGCCGTTGACAGCTCGTTGCAGCTCGTTAAAACGCTTCACTCCTTGAAACAACTCCCGCAGAATTAAGACTTTCCAGCGCCCGCCAATCACCTCTAGAGTGCGTTCTACCGGGCAATTTGCTCGATCGACCTTTACTTCTTGGACTTGCATAGTATCTTTTTGGTAAGTACCGTACTTTTAAGTGCGTACTTTCCATAATAGCTTGACTCGGTTTAAAGTAGAAATATCTCGGAAACATCCGATAAATTTCACTGAGGATGCAGAAAATGATTACCGTCAAAAAAAGTGAAGCAAGAGGACACGCTAATCGCGGTTGGTTGGACAGTTACCACACATTTTCTTTTGCTGATTATTACGACTCAAAATATATGAATTTTCGCTCCTTGCGGGTAATTAATGAGGATGTAGTTAGCCCCGGCAAAGGTTTCGGCACTCACGGGCACAGCGACATGGAAATCATTACTTATGTACTGGAAGGAGTATTAGAACACAAAGATTCTTTGGGCACCGGTGCAACGATTAAACCCGGTGAAGTGCAGCGGATGAGCGCAGGTACGGGCATCCAGCACAGCGAGTTCAATCACTCGCAAACTGACCCGGTTCATTTGCTGCAAATCTGGCTGTTACCGGATACAAAGGGATTGCAGCCGAGTTACGAACAACGGGATTTTCCCCTAGCAGAAAGGCACGGAAAACTGCGCTTAGTGGCGGCGCGAGATGCGAGAGATGGTGCTGTGAAAGTGCATCAAGATGTCGATTTGTATGCGGCGGTTTTGGATAAAAAATCGCGGGTTTCTCATGCTTTGCAGCCAAATCGCCATGCTTGGGTGCAAGTTGCTCGCGGCGCTGTTTTGCTCAACGGTTTGCCTTTAGAAAATGGCGACGCGGCGGCGGTTAGCGGCGAGTCTGAATTGGCGATTGAAGCTACGGAAGATGCGGAAATTTTGCTGTTTGATTTGGCATAGAATTGAATGAGAACTCCCCGATTTATTGGAGAAGTCGGGGATTTGAAATTACTCGGCGGTTGAAACCGCTACTACAAAAACGAAGTCCGCCTTCGCGGACTAAGAAATTAATCACCCATCCAAGATTTTGTCCCAAAAATACCTGCTAGAAGTTCGGGAATGCCAAAATCAATATCTAAGCTTTCCCAGTGTACGCTGCTGCCAGAAGGCGGCAGCCAAACATCAGCAAGTTGTTCTGGTGAAGCACCTTCTAAGCCTTGTGCAAGGCTTGGAGGAAAACAAAAAATAGTACCGTTTTTCAGTTTGATAACTATTAAATCTTCCGACTGGTTATACTGCACGGATTCGGCGCGGGGTTCTGTATCCTCAGCGTTTTTCCATGCTTCTTTTGCTTTTGCTATTTGAGCTAGAAGATTTTCCTCAGTTAATTCTTTTTGCCAGTTTCTAAATACCATATATTTCTTGCCATCGGTTTTGTTAATTTTGCATACTTGATTATAGCGACATGGGATTGTGTTAAGCGGACTGTGAAGAACATGATACTTAATAATGGGTTACTACTTAGGAAATAAGTAAATAGGAGGAAGAAAGTAACTTTTATTTGTGCTATTTTTGCTAAGGGTAAGTCTTTAGGATAAATTTTTATGGAACAAAAGCCGATCGCCAGAAAGCATCTTGTTTGGAGCCTGATAACTGGTTTAGCAGTTGGCGCGATCGCAGGCGCACCCCTCGGCTGGATGGCTAATGGGTATTATTCCGACCAGCGTTTGGCTCAAATTCTGATTTGCCGAGAAAAGAATAGAGATCAGCCAATTGCTATTGTTGAGTCTAGGTGCGGTTCCCGATTCTAAATTTTTCTGCTAGCCAGAGGGCTGTGTCAAATATTTTTAGGCTTGTGCGAATGTCGAAAGTTCGATCGCCCAAACACTCTTCCATGCTCAACCGTCAACGCGCCACAAGCCGGAAAACCGATCCGTCCGTGGATATGTGGGTATGTTAAATTGACACAATCATGAACTACAGCAGAACAATTCCGGCTATTTTGAGTGCTACGATCGCCCTAAGCTCGATCGCCCTTATTCCACTCACATCACCTCAAATCGCCCTAGCATTAACCGCCGACGCAGTTAAAACAGTCGCCAAACAAATTACCGTTCGCATCCAAGGGCCAAAAGGCGGTTCAGGAGTAATTTTAGAGAAACAAGGTAGCACATACTATATTCTTACCAACTGGCACGTAGTCGATAAAGCAGGCGATTACGAGGTTGTAACTCCCGACGGCAAAGCTCACTCTGTATCATACAATCTCATCCGGCGAATGCCCGGTGCTGATTTAGCGATCGTCCCCTTCAGCAGCCCTCAAAGCTACCGCCTCGCTGAATTGGCAAATTCCCCAGCAACTCCCGGAAAAAAGGCGATCGTCGCGGGCTGGCCGACATCTGGCGGTTCCCTGAGACAGCCGATTTTCATCGCCACCGAAGGTCAGCTTACCGGCCGCCAGACTCCCTGGAACGGTTATACTTTGGTATACAATAACTTAGTGAGAGCGGGGATGAGCGGCGGGCCCGTACTCGACGATGCGGGGCGAGTTGTGGCAATTAACGGCATTGTTAGGTTAGAGGAAAATTCGGATAAAATCGTGGCGGCCGGGATAGAAATCAATACTTTCATGAAATGGCGATCGACTATTTCACTACCTGCGCTTCCCCAATCTCCCACAGCCGGAAACCCGAAAACTCCTGTTAATAATGCGCCTCGGAAGTCTGGAAGTGCGATCGCCTTTGCCGCCACAAATACCCTCAAAGGATCTTCGGAAGTTGTGAGTTCCCTTGCCCTTGCTTCCGCTTATTTTACCACAGGAAATAGCAACGGCACAATCTCAGTTTGGAATTTTTCCAACGGGCAATTAAAAACTACCCTGCAAGGACACGCAGAAGCCGTAAATGCACTGGCTGCCAGTGCGGACGGAAAGGTGTTAGCTAGCGGCAGCGACGACAAAACTGTAAAAATTTGGAATTTAGAAACCAGCGCGGTTTTACGCACTTTGAGCGGTCATTCCGGCGCTGTTTCGAGTGTTGCCGTCAGTCCCGACGGTCAGTTTATCGCCAGCGGCAGTTGGGATAAAACGATTAAGATTTGGAATGCGAAAACTGGGGAATTGCTGCGGACTTTAACCGGGCATTCTGGACTGGTGAATGCTGTTGCAATCAGTCCCGATAGCAAAACTTTAGCTAGCGGCAGCAAAGATGGTTCAATTAGGTTGTGGAATTTAGCGACTGGTGCAGCAATTCGCACGATTGGCGGCAAGAACTTGTCTGTTTTGTCCCTGGCTTTTACTCCTGATGGGAAAACTTTGGCTGCGGGAAACAGTAACGGCACTGTTGGCTTGTGGAATGTCGGAAATGGGCAGTTGATTCGGCGTTTGAGTGGGCATACTGACGGAGTTTGGTCTGTGGCAATCAGTCGGGATGGGAGTATACTGGTTAGTGGGAGTTGGGATAAGAGCGTGAAATTGTGGGATTTGCGATCGGGCGAATTAAGGGGTAATTTGAGCGGACATTCGGGTTATGTTACTTCTGTGGCAATTAGCGCTGATGGTAAGACTATTGTGAGTGCGGGTTGGTTGGGGGAAATTAAGATTTGGAAAAGGAGTTAAGATTTTTTAACCGCAGAGGGCGCAGAGGGCGCAGAGGAGGAGAAAGAGAGAGAGATTTACATTTGATTGAGTAGTGTTATATGATTAAAATATTTTGCATAAAAAAACATGAGCGAACTAAAGACTCAATTGCCAACAGATGTCTGGGTAGTAGCTAGCTGGGAAGAATTCGTCGAAATTGCAGACAACCCGGCTTATGAAAAAGCAAAATGCTACTATCGCAACGGACAAATGAGGATTGAAACTATGTCAGTGAGGCCGGATCTCGCACTTTTAGCAGTTAACTTATTTTGCACTATTAAAGGTCTTTCTGTTAATGGATTCAATAAATGTAGCTACCGGAAAATAGGAGTTCGAGAATGTCAACCGGATGTATCATATTATATTGGAGACAGAGCTAAATTAGCACCTCAAGGAACTTCGATCGCAAATCTTGACGTTACTCCACCGCCAGATTTAGTCATCGAAGTTGCTGACTCAACCTTATCAGACGACATCGGGGAAAAACGGTTGCTTTATGAAGAGTTGAAAGTTGCTGAATATTGGGTAATAGACGTACAGAAAACCGAAATTCTTGCCTTTGCCATCATCGCTGACAATGGCAGTCGGCGGCTTGTGCGATCGGAAGTTTTGCCTGGATTAACTATTGCTGTGTTGGAAGAGGCTTTGCAGCGGAGTCGCACTGAAGATCAAGCACAGGTAGGGGCTTGGTTGTTGGCTCAATTTCAGCAGCAGTAATCGAAAGAGAAAGCGATCGTCCTCTCTGCAAAAAAGCGCGATTGTCCAACCTACTTTATCTTAACTCCCCAAGCTACACGACTAAATCTTCTATCGAGAATTTCAATAAGTCGCACAGGGCTTTCATCTGTGCTGGGTATAGCTTGGGCACGTGTCTGTCTGTCTCCCAGTTGATGACTGTGGATTCCACCACATTACACGCTCTTGCCACTTGTATTCGAGTCAAACCTAGACTTTCACGTCTTTCTCTTAGCTTTTGCCCCAGCGTCATTATCTGTCCCGTACTTAGTTCAGTTGATTTTATTCATTCAGTTGACTATATGTAGTTCGTGTCTTAATCTAGAGATAGACACAAAGTCTAACAACGGTCAAAAGCCAGTCCGCGCCCTCGACAAGCATTGAACTGGCTTTGGCTCCAACACTGAATGGAGACAAACTTAATTATGCCCTACAAACAGCGCCTTAACAGGTGGTTGGTTGTTCGCCTGCTTCCCAATATGCAGCGAATCTCTGTAGCCCATTTCTTCAGGCATTCTGATGCTGACGGCTATCTGCGGATAATCCGGCAGTTAATCCCCAATGCTCAATTTGTGATTGTTTTTAATGCCGATATCAACCTAGAAACAGCCCCGCGTCTGTAGCGAAGGCAGCTAGTTGAGGGTTCGGTTAGGCACGGACTCTACTGGTAGGGTGCGTCAGTTGGTAGCGATTCGATGTACATCGGCTAATCATTTCCGCGCTGGGCACCCTACTACCTAGCATTTTGCTTCAAAGTCCGATCGCCACTTATGATAGATTTGGTTCTTGCCGGACTACACTGGAATACAAAATCAAATTAAAATTTGCGCTATAAATGCCATCGACCCGCACTGCTCGCCTGCTAAGACGCACAGCGCGCAAGCGGTTGAGTCAATCTAAAATCTAAAATCTAAAATCGACTGGCTTCGGAAAAATGATTGAAGTAGAACACTTAAGCAAGGATTACGGTTCGACCGCTGCGATCGCGGACGTGTCCTTTTCGGTCGAATCAGGAGAAATTCTCGGTTTTTTGGGGCCAAACGGCGCTGGCAAAACCACAACCATGCGGATTTTGTCGGGATATTTGCCAGCATCCAGCGGTACCGCCCGCATCGCCGGCCTCGATGTTCACGAAAACTCGATGGAAGTCAGACAGCGCATCGGCTATCTACCGGAAAACCCGCCGCTTTATCCAGAAATGACTGTGGAAGGATTTCTGTTTTTTGTGGCCAGGATTAAGCAAGTACCTGCGGGCGATCGCGCGCGAAGAGTTACTTCCGCGATCGAACGCTGCGGCCTCGTTGAAAAACGCAAAGTTTTAATCCGCAAACTTTCCAAAGGATTTAAACAGCGAGTTGGTATCGCACAGGCGATCGTCCACGATCCACCAGTTATTATCTTAGATGAACCAACCGTCGGCCTAGACCCGCGACAAATTATCGAAGTCCGCAATTTAATCAAAAGCCTCGGCGGCCAACACACAATCATCCTTTCGACCCACATTCTGCCGGAAGTCAGCATGACTTGCAACCGCGTCACCATCATCAATCGCGGTAAAATCGTCGCTGCGGGGACTCCCGAAAATTTGATGGGAGAGTTGGCAGTGGGAGAGGGTTACGATCTCGAAGTTGAAGGCGAAGCGGATTTAGTGAACAGTCTGCTGTTGCCTTCTTTGGAAAATGTGCCGGGAGTTCGATCGATCGAATTGATTCCCAGCCAGCAATTTTTAGCCAGTCGCTACCGCCTGCGGGCTTTGTGCGAATCTGACATAGAACCGGGACGAGAAATTGCTACAGCTATCATCGCTTCGGGATTTGGACTCTGCGAAATGCGCCGCTCTGGCGCTACTCTGGAAGATGTGTTTTTAAGGCTGACAGCGGCTGAAAAGAAACCGGAAGAAAATCTTCTGGTACACAGCGAACCGGAGGTCGATCGAAATCTCCAAGAAGCCACAGAAATTCAAGATTCGATCGCGGATTCTCATCAATCGGAATCACAACCGATTGCGGACTCTCATCAATCGGAATCACAACCGACGATCATCGCGGACAATCTGCCAGTTTCAGATAAACTAGAGTCTCTCTATGATTCTCATTCAGCATCGGAACCAGTTACAGAAACTGAAGAGTTGCTTTATGATTCTGCACCCGAATTAGAACCAGTTGCAGAAACCGTAGAGTTGAGAGAACATCCTCAACCAGAATTAGAACCAGTTGCAGAAACCGTAGAGTTGAGAGAA
>JARCMA010000469.1 GCA_030248405.1 Microcoleus sp. MP8IB2.171 | reverse complement strand
TATCTTAAAATTATCTGCGTTGCATTTGCGTTGCATCTGCGGTTTCGCAATCAATCAAAGATTTATGCAATCAGACCAATGCCCAATGCCCAATGCCCAATGCCCAATGACCAATGCCCAATGACTAATGACTTTTTAAATGCGTGCCAGCTTAAGATTAGAACTACAAAATAATGATAAATGCGATCGCCCTGCCCGTAACAGAAGAAAGTCAAGTGGGAGAAGCGCGCCGAATCGCAGTCGCCCTGGCGGCCGAACTAGAATTTAATGAGACCGATCGCGGTAAAGTGGCAATTGTTACCACGGAAGCAGCAAAAAACCTGGTCAAACACGGCCGCGAAGGAGAACTTTTGCTGCGAACATTAAAAACAGCGGCAGGATATAGCATTGAAATAGTAGCGCTAGACCGGGGGCAGGGCATGGCAAATGTCGCGCTGTGTATGCGAGACGGTTTTTCTACAGCGGGAAGCCCGGGAACTGGATTGGGGGCAATTAAACGCCTCTCTACTTTTTTTGATATTCATTCTGTACCAAAACTGGGGACAGCCTTATTAGCGCGGCTGGAACCGACCCAAAATAGCCGGGAAGCATCCCAAAACAGCAATTACTTGGAATTTGGGGTCATCCACTTGCCGAAAGTAGGAGAGCAAATTTGCGGGGATTCGTGGGCGGCGGAAAATCACCTTGACAAACACCTGATCTTAGTTGCAGACGGGCTCGGCTACGGGGATTTGGCCCAGGAAGCGTCTGGCGAAGCAGTGCGGGTATTTGAGGAAAACGCCAAACTCGGGCCGAAAGCAATTTTAGAGAAGGCGCACGCTGCTTTAAAAAATACCAGAGGAGCGGCTGCGGCGATCGCCCAAATCGATCGTACCCAACAAACAATTTGTTTTGCCGGAATTGGAAACATCAGCGGTGTAGTTGTCACAGATAACCAAAGTCGCAGCATGGTTTCCTACAACGGCACAGTTGGACATATGATGCGAAAAGTAGCAGAATTTGTTTATCCTTGGTCGCAGCAGTCCCTACTCATCATGCACTCCGACGGTTTAGCGGCGCAGTGGAATTTAAACCGCTATCCGGGTTTAGCCTCCCGACATCCTGCTTTAATCGCAGCCGTGCTCTACCGGGACTTCAAACGCACTCGCGATGACATGACAGTTATAGTAGCCAAGGTGAGAGAATCAGCGTGAGTTACCCAATCCTGACGACGGAAGTCCGCTTTGAACAAGACATCGTACAAGTACGCCAAAGAGCTCGCCAAATTGCTAAAGGGCTGGGATTCGATTCCCAAGTACAAACCCGCATCGCCACAGCAGTTTCCGAAATTGCCCGCAATGCTTTCAAATATGCAGGCGGTGGCAAAGTAGAATTCATTGTGGAAGGGGAATCGCCCCAAATTTTTCGGACTCGGATTTCTGACACGGGGCCGGGAATTGCTGATTTATCGGCTGTGTTAAGCCCCAATTTTCGATCGCAAACCGGCGCGGGACTCGGTTTAGCAGCAGCGAAACGGTTGATGGACGAAGTGAAAATCGACTCTGCGCCCGATCGCGGAACGGCTGTACAATTAATTAAACAGTTTTCCAAAAATATGCCTGCGCTGAGTGCGATCGAACTAAATAAATTAGTTGACAAACTAGCGCGCCAAATTCCCGAAGATCCCTATGCCGAAATTCAGCAGCAAAATCAAGAATTACTACGCACTTTAGACGAACTCCGCCAGCGTCAAGAAGAACTCGTACAATTAAATCAACAACTAGAAGATACCAATCGCGGAGTCCTGGCACTTTACGCTGAATTGAATGATAAGGCCGAATCTCTCCGGCGCGCCAGCGAACTCAAAACCAGCTTTCTCTCCAATATGAGCCATGAGTTTCGCACTCCACTAACGGCCATTATGAGCCTTTCTGAAATATTGTTAAATCGCCTCGACGGAGAACTTTCAGCCGAACAGGACAAGCAAGTAAATTACATTTACAAATCCGCCGAGTCTCTCGCAGAACTTGTCAACGACTCGTTAGATTTAGCCAAAGTGGAAGCCGGAAAACTAACTGTTCGCGTGGCTGATTTTGAACTAGAAGATTTGTTCAGCGCCCTGCGAGGAATGATGCGCCCCCTGCTTCCCCCAAACTCTGCCGTTTCTATAATTTTTGAAGATCCTCTCGAACTTCCAATCCTCACAACCGACGAGGGCAAAGTTTCTCAGATTTTGCGAAATCTGATTTCTAATGCCCTCAAATTTACCGAAGCAGGCGAAGTCCGAGTTGCTGCGGAAATAGGAGACGGGGGAACAGTTACTTTTTCAGTCGCAGATACGGGCATTGGCATTTCTCCAACCGACCAAACGCGGATTTTTGAAGAATTTGTCCAACTCGAAAATCCCTTGCAGAAGGGCGTCAAAGGCACGGGATTGGGATTGTCTCTGTGCAAAAAACTGGCGGAATTTCTGGGGGGAAGTATTGAAATTAAAAGTTCGCCCGGAGTGGGTTCGACTTTTTTGGTCAAGTTGCCGATCGTGTATGCTGGAGATCCAGAAAATTTTTTGGAAATGTCTGCTGCTAAGAAAGAGGCAATATCGCTGGCGATCGCAAATTCTCGTAGCTTGCGGGGCTCCGGGCCATCGCCAGCGCCGGATTCAGCAGCAAAAGTTTTGAGTGTGGACGATGAAGATAGTTTTTCGCTATTTGCTGAAAGAGTTGCTGGCAGAAATTCATTGTACTGCGATCGAGGTCGCCAACGATGCTGAAGGTTGGCGATCCGCTAGTCTTTAGACTTATTGCATAAATCACAGGATCGATCGGTCAACCGCAGATGTAAGGTAGATCAACGCAGATCGACGCAGATAATTTCAAGATAGATAAAATGGCGGTTGAAACCGCGTCTACAAAAACGAAGTTTATTTAATTTGCAACAGCATTTAACTTTGTGCTGTAAAATGTAGCAGTTCTCAGTTGCCGACTATGCCGTAGGGACTGAGGCTGTGCTTTTGTTCGTGTTTGCGCGATCGGCTAAAATCCATGACAAATCTCGTTCTTAGCAAAATCTCGATCCCCCCTAGCCCCCCTTAAGAAGGGGGGAACTGGAAGCACTTTCAAAGTCCCCCTTTTTAAGGGGGATTTAGGGGGATCGAGGCTGGGCTAAAAATGAGAGATACAGATGGTTTTAAGCGATTGTTGACACCAATGGGTACTGCGCCCTGTCCCGATCGAATATCCGATCTTGTTTATTTCTGAAAAATGACTTTCATCTCCCTTCAATATGCCCTGTTTCTATTAGTTTTGTTTGCGGCTTACTGGTTGGTTCCCCTGCGGTGGTGGCGGCTGTTCATCATGTTGGCGGGTAGTTTAATTTTTTACGCTTCGCTGCAAATTTGGTACATTCCTCTGCTGTTAGTCGGTGCTTTGTTTAATTACTGCTTGGCGATGGCGATTGGGGAACCTCTGGATTGGCGGATTGCTAATGAATCTTGGAACCGCCGCCGTTTGTGGCTGCTGTGGATAGGAATTTGCCTGAATGTGTTGCTGCTTCTGGGCTTTAAGTATGTGCCTTTTTTATTGAGTTCGATCGGCACTTTGTTCAATTGGCCGGTTGCTCTCGACGGGGCTGACTGGGTGAAAAGTCACGTCATCGCACCTTTGGGATTGAGTTTCTTTTGCTTTGAGTGCATTGCTTATTTGATCGACGTGTACCGAGGCGCGCCTGCTGCTACTTCGCTGCTGCACTTTGCTGCTTACAAGTTGTTTTTTCCCAAACTGATTTCGGGGCCGATTACTCGCTATCATAATTTGATCAATCAACTGAAAACCCAGCAATTTCCCACGCCCGATCGCATTTCTGAGGCACTTTGGACGATCGCCTTTGGTGCAGTAAAAAAAGGTCTTTTCGCCGACAACTTGGGAATTTATGTCGATTTAAGCTTTACCAACTTGCAGCGGGCGGGTAGCGAGGATTTGTGGCTGGCTATTTTTGCTTACGGGCTGCAACTTTATCTCGATTTTAGTGGCTATGTTGACATGGCGCGCGGTACTGCTTTGCTGCTGGGTTGGTATTTGCCACCAAATTTTGATTTTCCTTATTTTAGTGCCAGCATAGCTGATTTTTGGCGACGCTGGCACATGACTTTAGGCGATTGGCTACGTAATTATTTGTATTTTCCTTTGGGCGGTTCGCGAGTCGGTTTGTGGCGCACTTGTCTCAATTTGTCGATCGTCATGTTAATTGCGGGAATTTGGCATGGGGCAGCTTGGGGATTTATTGTGTGGGGGGGTTTACACGGTTTAGCTTTGGCGGTTCACAGGCTGACTGATGTGCTGTTTAAGCGGTGGCGGATCGAGTTTTTGTGGGAAAATCCGATCGGGATTGCGATCGGTTGGCTGTTGACTCAGGCGATGGTTTTTGGTAGTTGGATATTTTTCCGCCTTCCCGATTTAAAGGATTCTGGATGGGCGATTTCGCATTTGTGGGGACACACTGCTGACGTGCAGTTTGCAGATAAAGTTTATGTGGAAGCTTTGGGTTTGGAAAGAGTGCATTTAACTTGGATGTTGGCGGCTTTGGCTGCGGCGATGCTGGGGAATTATGCGTTGAGTCGGGGTTTGAAATTGGAGTTAAATTGGCCGCTGAAATTGGTGTTAGTGCCGCTTTGTTTGTATGCGGTTTGGGTGTTGGCTCCCGAAGGCGGTTTGCCTTATATTTATTTCGATTTTTAGAAGACGGTTAAAACCGAGTCTATACAGAAACCGGGCGGTTGAAACCGCGTCTATACAGACAAAACCCACCTCCGTGGGTTGAAGAAAATGTTGTATAAATGCGGTTTCAACCGCCGAATTTTATCTGATAGGAACACCAGTCACTCCAGCTACCGACATAGAGTTTAGCATCGGGAATTCCCGCGATTTCTAAAGACAGTAAATTAACGCAAGCTGTCACCCCGGAACCGCAATAAACAATAATTTCTTCGGCTTTTTCTAATTCTGTCCACCGCTGTTTTTGTTCGGAGGCCGATCGCACTTTTCCAGTTTCATCCGTCACCCCTTGCCAAGGATAGTTAACCGCGCCCGGAATGTGGCCTGCAATGGGGTCGATCGGCTCCCGCAAACCTTCATATCTCTCGCTTTCTCGCGAATCAACCAAAACCTTTTCCGGCAAGTCTTTACGCTCTTTTACAGCCTCAATATCAACCGCCAGATCCTGCTGCAATTGAGCAACAAATGTACCCTCACGGCGATCGGGCAAAATATCTGTTACCGGATAGCCCGCCGCTTTCCAGGCGCTGAAACCGCCGTCTAACAAAGCGACTTTGCTGTGTCCTATATATCGCAGCAGCCACCACAAACGAGCGGCAAAAGCCAGCCGCGAATCGTCATAGGCGACGACTAAAGTTTCTGCTGAATTAATGCCGATCGCGCTCAATTTATCCGCTAATTCTTCAATATTTGGCAGCGGATGTCTACCGCCGTGTTTGCCCACTGAACTAGCGAGATCGCGGTTTAAATCTAAATAGAAAGCTCCGGGAATGTGACTTTCTTGATATTGTTTTTGTCCCAATTCAGGGTCGGCAAGGGAAAACCGACAGTCAATGATTACAACTTGCGGATTGTCGGTATTGGTGGCTAACCATTCAGGAGAAACGATTAAAGTGTTGTCAGTCATAATTATTCAAATCTCTATTTTAACATTATCTAGAAGGAGATTTTTTCTCTGGTTCTGCTTTTTTGTCGGAAGGAGATTTCTTAGAAGCGGCTTTCTCTGAATCTCTCTTTTCAGAATTGGATTTTTTAGGAGTTGCTTTTTCCGAAGTTTCTTTGGGCGAATTGGATTTTTTAGGAGTTGCTTTTTCCGAAGGTGATTTTTCGGCTGGTGCGGGATTTGGAGTTGGCAGAGGGGGAGTTACTGCTGCTTCTTGAGCGTAAAGCAGATATTTCTGATACTCGATTACTTTTGCTTGAGCTAGTTGATGGTTGGGGCTAGAGACTGGTACTCTTCTCATTAATGAGACCGCTTCTTGCCAACGATCGGTAACTGTAGTCGAATCTTCCTTGGTTTTTGCCGATCGCCCTAATTCTGCTGCTTTGAGTGCGCTGTTAACGGCTTCTCGAAAAGTATCTGGTGCAGTTGCTAAATCTGCTGTTTCCTCGGGATTATTCCCCGCAGTTGCTGCTGGCTGGTTCACAATTTTACCGACAAACGCCACCACGGCGATCGCCAACATACCCGTTACGAGCCCAACTACAATGAAAGTCGATCGCAGCCGATTCTCAAATGCAGCAAGTTCCGGCGGGTTTTCCTCCTCAAAATTGTTCTCCATCTCTGTGCGATCGTCCATATTAGCAACAGCAGTATTTGGTACAGCTTCTCCTGCAAAGCTCTGTGGTTCAAAATTGCTGTTCTCCAAACTAAACTCTTGACTCCAAGCAGCAGCAATCTGACCGCTTTCTCGGCCCTCAACCTTCACTTTACGAATCGAATCCGGCTGCAAATTCGTCAGCTCGGTGCGGACAAAATCAACTAATGTATTTTCTATGGGTACCTGCTCGGCCTCAAGAATTACATCCAAACAGTCGCCGTCGAGATTTGCCGAGGCTGTGATGCCTTCAGATTGCAACTGGCTGTTTAGCCAAGATGCGATCGCCTGCAGATTTCCCTGCTTGGCAAGTTCCTGAAAATTAAGCTCTGTCATAGCTGGACACCTGATAACGCAGAAGATAGAAGGTAGAAGGAAGAAAAAATGAAAAAGTCAGAAAGAGTTTTTTGGAGTTGAAAACACAATAACTGAAATTAAACAAATAGTATAATGTATCGTGGCAAATCCCAGCCCAAAGATGCAAATTATCACTCTCGCTAGCCCTGGCATCCCTTGGGAAAAGACTCGCAGTCCTTACTCCCAAACAAACTCAGGTTTGTAGTGAGGAATGCAAGTCGTCTTGCTCAGCCGCCAAATACTGCTGCTGCAACCAGGTTTTTGATACCGGGCGCGCCAGTCCAGATATTGCAAGCATCGTCCCTAAAACCGACATCCGGCTGAAAAAAGCCTCGATCGCGCGGATGCGAGATTTGAGATTAAAAAATTGTGCGATCGCAGTGCCATCGGCGGACAGCGAGTGATATCATCAGTTAGTCAATATTCAAGTTTTTATAGCAAATAACTCGATCGCACAATGGTAGCAATAGCAATTTTAGCGGCTGGACGCGGCACGCGCATGAAATCTGACTTACCCAAAGTTATACACGAATTGGGCGGTAGATCGCTAGTTGAGCGAGTCCTCCAAAGTTGTCAAGAAATTCAAATTACCAGGCGACTTGTCATCGTCGGTTATCGAGGCGAACTCGTTAAAGAATCCCTGATTCGAGGTCAAGAAATATCAGGGAAAAATCTTCAATCTCCTCCCCTAGAATTTGTCGAACAAACCGAACAATTGGGAACAGGTCATGCCATCCAACAATTGCTGCCTCACTTAGAGGGATTTCAAGGAGACTTGCTGGTCTTAAATGGGGATGTACCTTTGCTGAGGGCAGAAACTATTAAACAATTGATTGCCATTCACAAACAGCACCAAAACTCTGCTACTTTATTGACAGCTAATTTGCCGAATCCCCAAGGATACGGTCGAGTATTTACTGACAGTCAAAACTTAGTCCAGCAAATTGTCGAAGACCGCGACTGCACACAAGCTCAAAAGCAAAATCACCGAATTAATGCAGGTGTTTACTGCTTTCACTGGCCGGATTTAGAGAAAATTTTGCCAGAATTGAAGGCAGATAATGACCAAAAAGAATATTACCTAACTGATACGGTAAATTTCCTCAGTCCGGTGATGGCGGTGGATGTGGAAGATTATCAAGAAATATTGGGAATTAACGATCGCAAACATTTAGCCACAGCTTGCGATATTTTGCAAACGCGGATAAAGGACAAGTGGATGACGGCGGGAGTGACGCTGCTAGATCCCAACAGCATTACGATCGACGATACCGTAGAGTTGCAGCCAGATGTGGTAATTGAACCGCAAACTCACTTGCGGGGAAATACTTCGATCGCCTCTGGGAGTCGCATCGGCCCCGGCAGTTTGATCGAAAACAGTCAGATTGGAGAAAATGTGACTGTGCTTTATTCGGTGGTTTCTGACAGTATGGTTGCTGAAAATTCGCGAATTGGCCCTTACGCACACTTGCGGGGACACGCAGAAATTGGGGCGAACTGCCGTGTCGGCAATTTTGTAGAATTGAAAAATACTCAAATAGGCGATCGAACTAATGTCGCTCACTTGTCTTATTTAGGCGACGCGACTTTGGGAGAAAAAGTCAACATCGGTGCTGGGACAATTACGGCGAATTATGACGGAAAAAACAAGCACAAAACTCAAATAGGCGATCAAACTAAAATAGGTTCCAACAGCGTGCTGGTCGCACCGATAACTTTGGGGGAAGATGTTACTGTAGCGGCGGGTTCTGTAGTGACGGAAGATGTGCCGAATGACTGTTTAGTAATTGCCCGTTCCCGGCAAGTTGTCAAGCCAGGCTGGAAGTTGAAAGAACCTAAAAAGTGAACGATTGTTCACTTTTTAGATCATGAGTTTCCACCCGATCGGGACTTGTGCGATCGATACCAAAGAAACCGGGTTTTTATAACGGGGGCGATCGCCCTCTAGGAGAGATTTTGGTAAAAAACCCGGTTTCTGCGTAAGTCGGCAAGCTTGAGAAATCGGGTTTCTGGCGATCGGCTATTTTGTCTTATTTTTGCGCGTTCAGATAGTTGTTAATCGCTTTGACAATTTTTTCTTGCTGGTAGAGGTTCATAGTGTTAGGCAGAGATATGCGAGAGCCTCCACAAACTAACAGTCTGACTTCGTACCAAGTGTCATTTTGCAGATCTTTGGTTCGATCGACTTCCACGCCATAAATCTCGCACAGAGAGTATTCAATTACTTTACGTGCCAACAAACCCCGCTGTTTAACAGTCAAGGTGTTTAAATTTCCATCGAAGCTGTAGGTTTCATTATTTCTCAAGACGATCACTGCGGCTGCTGCAAGCAAAAATATGCCTCCTGTCCATGCCAACCAGCGATCGTCTTGGCTTAAGCGCAGCAATCGATCTTTGGCATTTTTAACAAAAAAATTGATGTCAGAAGCAACAGCGTCTTGGGTTCCCCAATTAGTGGAGTTAGCAGTGAAAGGAACATTGCCAACAGAAGTCAGAAGTACAACTCTGGTTTTATAGCCGCATCTTTGAACTTTAGCTCCCTGCAAAGAAGCAAGCTCAATTTCTTGGATTTTTGAACCCAGTAAATTCGATCGCACAATCTGGCAACTGCCTTGTTTTGCCTGCAATCGCTGGCAGCTCAGGGTTGCTTTATGATCATCAAAAGCCAGCCCGAACAGTCCAAAAGCCATGAATAAACAACTAGGCAACCAAAAATCAAATATGCTTTGAGTCTGAATTATTAATTCACTTGCTGTTTGCTTGATTATTTTCATTTATCTCGCCCTTAAATTCCAAAAATGATGTTACAGATCGCCTTACTAACCCCGATCAGCCGAATTGTTAACTTATATGTTATTTGAATTCGTCCTCTGCCATGACCCCTTTTATTTTGGTAATAGGTTAGCACTAAAACTTCTGACCGACAACAAATGTCGCGAGTTTACCTGCTGCTGGGTTTAAGATAGCTTTCTATGATTTAAAATAGATGAATCTTAAAAATATAGGACTTACGCATTGACAAAAAACATTATCTATGTATTCTCGACCATAGCATCACTCTGAAGGTTTGCAAAAATATGCTCACGTATAACTAAGG
>JARCMA010000468.1 GCA_030248405.1 Microcoleus sp. MP8IB2.171 | reverse complement strand
ATCTAAAAAAGTTAAACACAGAGGTACTGGAATAAAAATGAATGCTCCTGTTTTTAATATCTTAAAGCCTCCCAAGCCTTAAGTAAACCGTATTGAGTTTTAATCACCAACTGCCACTCTGACTCGGAATGAATCTCGCCTTGCCAAGTATAAATCGAGCGAATTGGCGACAAACTCACACAAGCAGCCAGCTTATGTTCAACTAGAGATTTCGCGAGATTCTCCGCCTCCGCCTCCGATGCCGCAGTTACCAGCACCACCCCAAAATTAACAGTCATAACGATTTTAGATTTGAGATTAAAGAATTGATTTCAACAGAAAACCTCGATCGCATTCCCAGTAGGGAAACGGCACTGCCGTGTCCGGCGCGGATATCTGCTTTGAGCAAAGCCCCAAATGTACAATAGACTTCAATTACATTCATTCGATCGCCATAACAGGAAATTATCTGCGTATATCTGCGTATATCTGCGTATATCTGCGGTTGAGATCTCAATCAAAGATTTATGCAATTCAAGTCTAATTTAAATGCACAACAGCTTATTAATTTTTACTTGTCATTGATTGACAAGCAACAATTACCAATTCCCAATTACCCATTTTTAATTTCCGAAACTTCCCAAGAATTGACTTTGCACGCCCCAGCTAAAGAAAAATAGCGCCTAGTAGATTCCGGCAAAATAGCTCCCACCAACAAAGCATTATCTAAATTAGCTCCTATTAACGTCGCCTCGCTCAAATCTGCTGACATCAAATCTGCTTGACACAACTTTGCCCAATTCAGATTTGCCCCTCTCAAACAACTTCCTCTAAACTTAGCCCCTGTTAAGTTTGCACCCGCCAATTTCACGCCCCGCAACTGAGCCGCACTGAAATTTGCTCCCGCCAAATTCGAGCCTTCCAAATTAGCTCCCATTAGTTTAGCTTCGCTCACGTTAACGCCGCTCAAATCTGCACCGCAAAGATTCACGCCTGTCAACTGCGCTCGCCGCAGACTGACTCCGGTTAATTGAGCTCCAAAAAATTTTGCACTGTTGAGCCTTGCACCGTAAAGGTTTGCCCACTTAAAATTAGCTGCCGTCAGATTCGCGCCCAGCAAGTTAACTAATTGCAAGTCGGCGCTGCACAAATTGGCATTCCACAACACAGCACCCCGCAGGTTTGCGCCGGTTAAAGTTGCGCCGCTTAACTTTACTCTGGGCAATTTTGCTTTTACCAAAAAAGCTCCACTCAAATTAGCTTTTGTCAAATCTGCACCCGAAAGTTGGGTTTCGCCCATTTTGGCAAAAGTCAGATTTGTTCTTTGCATCTGTGCATCTTTGAGCGTTGCTTTGGTGAGAAACGCCCTGCTGAGGTTAGCCCCGGAAAGATTAGCTCGGGAAAGGTTGACTCCGATTAAGATGGCTCCGCTGAGGTTTGCCCCGCTGAGGTCGGCTCCAGCAAAGTCTCTTTGTCCTTTTTCGTAATTGTTGAGCAGTTCACTAACTTCCATAGGGCATCATACCTTCTATGATTGTGGGGTTTCGATCCAGAAATCTTTACTGTTAAGGTTGTTTCAGAAAGGAAACTGTTTCAGAAAGGAAACTGTTTTAGCGTTTGCCTCAAACGGTATAAATTTCATTAACATCACTTTCTGTTTAAAGGCGATCTCTTAATAAAGATTTTATATCTTCTTCACGGTAGAGATCGCGCTTTCGGTATTTTTGAATTAAAAGTTAATGTTTTTTGACATAGATACTCATTCCTTAACGATCGACCGTAATTCGCAACTTCAGGCGCAGCTTGCCCTTGAATCCTGCAGGAGGTTGCCAGGAACTCAAGGCCTTCTTGAGAGTCTCTATGGCATCTGTTGCTTGCAGCGTCGAGCTTTGAGAGTCGATCGCCACTCGGGCAACGCGGCCGTCTTGTACCGATAACTCCCACACCGTTTCACCGCTAACCCCCGCCGGGAGGTTAACAGATTGCAGGTATTGAGTCAAAGCGGCGATCGCCCCGGCATCCAACCCTTCGGCACTGACTACTTGCCAGCGAGAAGGCTTTGACTCCGAGCGTGGCAACTCATCGTCACCTCGCTGCCGCGGCAGAGGAGCGGGACTCACCGGTGCAACAGCGCGAGTCGGGGTAACGCTCCTAATGCCGCCCCTAGTTTTCTCGGCAGCTTCCGCCTCGAAAATACCTTCATAGCTGACACCCTGCGGCAATTCTACAGGCACTTGCACGCGACGGCGAGATCCATCGGGTTCGACTCGCACTTCTTCGCTCACAGCCACAAAAGCCGTGTATTCCGACAGCAAGCGATAAGTCAAAGCAGTATTAGTCACAGCTTCCACCAGAGATTTAGTGTCGCCGCCAAACATTTGATTCATTAAATCTTTAATCCGCGATCGCCCCCAAAGTTGAGCTACCGCCGGATTGCCAAAATCTGTAACACTTGCTGCGACTGAAGTTGACTCCCGCTGCCGCCCCGATTCGCGAGCAAAATTCACAGGTAAAACTTGCTCGTAAACTTTGCCGCCCGCTTGAGTGCCGCGGATGCGAAGTTGGCCGTTAGCTCGATCGGTCTTTTTGCCAAACAAAACTAGCGGCCCACTCGCAAACAAATCCGGCACAGCGATCGGATAAATCTCCGGTTTTTCCCCCATTCCTTCCCAACTAATTTGAATATTAGTCAATACCGGACTGTTAATTTGGCGGAAAAACTTTTCTGTCGCTTCTGCTGACGGTTCATCTTGACGAATTACTTGAGACGTGCCTCTTCCCACTTCTGCCAAACGGTTGAGCAAAAACCGATTCACCGAACTGCCGACACCAAAACTATAAAGTCGATTTCCCGGTTTCAGGCTCTGCTGCACCTGGGCCAGCACTTCTTTTTCATTACCAATATAACCGTCGGTAATCAGTACAATACTCCGCAGCCTTTCTGTTTTTGCGGCAGGAAAATTCATCACAGTTTGAATGCCGTTGAGCAGTTCAGTGCCACCGTTAGCCTGCAACTTTTCGATATAATTAATGGCGCTTTGTCGGTTGGCTGCCGTATTTGCTAAAGGAGTTGTTGAAAGCGCTTTTGCAGTGTTGGAAAAATCAATAATAGTAAAAGTATCGTTGGGATTAAGCCCTTGAATGAAGCGGCGCATCAACTCCTTAGATTTTGCCAGCGGTTCGCCCTGTTGAGAACCGGAAGTATCCATCAGAAACACGACATCTTTAGGTACAATTTCATTAGTTTTGTAGTTTAATGCCGGAATTAAATAAGTAGCAAAATGACCACCCCGCTTGTCGGATTGAGTCAAAATAGTTGCCCGAGTATTTTCGCCCGCCACTCGATAGCGCAGAATTAAATCTTTATTGGGAATTGTGTCAGATTCAGCTAATTGGACGCGCACAATATTGCCGCTGCGGTCAGTTGTAATTTGATGGGAAGTAGAGCGAACCTCGCCGATCGCCACTCCGGCATCTATTTCTACTGAAATAGCGATATCGTGACCAGAGCGCGTGTTTGGAGGCAAGACAGGCGGGTTAATGCGATCGGGATCGGTCGTATTTCGCGAAACGTAGCGCGGCCCAACCACCGTGGGAAACACAAATTCATAATCGCCCCCGGCAAACTTGAGACTTTCCGTGTAGCGAATCGTAACTTCAATTTTTTCTCCGGGTTTGATATTAGCGAGAGACTGAGTAAAAATATTGTCGCGTTCTTGTTCCAACAAACCAGCAGTCCGACCTTGCTTTCTGGCTTGTTCGTAAATTTCCAAAGCTTCCTCGCGGCGTTTGATATCAGCTTTAATAATTCGTGAGCCTATTTTAATTTCCATATCGTCCACCGCCGCTTCGTCGGGCAAAGGAAATACATAAACAGCTTCTATAGATTCGGGAAAAGGATTTTCAAACTTCTGAACAACTTCGACGCGGGAGATATTGCCGGCAATTTTGGCTTTAACTTCGGTTCGTTTGAGAGGAAAAACTTGTTCTCGGGCGGTATCTTGAGTTTTGACGAACAAACCGCCGACAGGACAGCGAGTTTCGGGCGATCGCGCCCCATTGCACTTAACATCGTTATTAGCGAGGATTTTTGGCGACAGAGACGAATAATTTTCCCCAGGAGCTTTTGCCCGCGCCGCATTTGGAGCGACGAGCCACGCGCCACACTCGATCGCCGCGAGCAATGCGATACCAGCAGAAAGCAATTGTTGAGGGGATATAACGCAGACAAATTTCATAGCTATTTTTTTAGCAGACTTGAGGTGCTTTTTATCCCATGACTTTAACATTCGCGAAACGTTCCTGAGTTAGCTTTTTGGGAAAAATGACTGAACGGGCTGGGTGGATTTGAGATTTGAGATTTGAGGTTGACTCCACAGGTTCTCGTGGAGGCTGGAACTTGTCTCTAAGCCATGATTGCTTTCGCCGATTCCTGTCGGGGGCTGGCATCCGTATTGGTGTGAGGTCGGTTGGGGCGATCGTCCGCGAACCCAACCTAGAAGATTGTATGATAGTTAAATAATTAAATAACTCTAACCTCCACCTCTCAACCTCTAATAAATTGAAAATGCCATGAATTTTATCAACCCCAAAACCGACTTTGCCTTTAAAAAGATTTTCGGATCTGCTGACAGCAAAGACATTTTGATT
>JARCMA010000467.1 GCA_030248405.1 Microcoleus sp. MP8IB2.171 | reverse complement strand
GTGTTGTTGCCAAACGTGGCCGGCGGGAAGTTTTGTGCCCGAAACCACCGGCAGCGTCACCATCCAAGCGTGTACTTCAATGCCTGCGGCGTGGGCTTTGTCAATCAAATCTTGCAGGGGATCGAAACCGGGGGGAACGTTGGGATCGAGGGTGCGGGGTTCGATCGCACTTGTGTAAAAGGCATCACCACGGCGGCGGACTTGGGCGACGATCGCGTTGGCATTTGCCCGCTGCGCGTCTGCGATCAATTTTGTGACTTCTTGAGGGGTTTTGAAGCCGGGGTTGAAGGCGTCCACCCAGAAGGCGCGAAATTCGGCGGTTTGCGGGGGGAGTGTGGCGTTAGCCCGGTTTGGGAAGTTTGAGAACCAGCCGGGAATCAGCAGAAAACTAATTGTTAAGCCGATCAGGAACAAGCTTGACAAAAAGAATGTTTTGGTCTTTCGCATGAGAAGTGTGTGAGAGAGCGTTTAACAGTCCTTTACGGACTTTTGGTTTGAGCGTCCGCTTGACATTTTCGCACAATGGTACATTAAGTGGGTAGATCAGTAAATAGTTGAGTAATACCGCTGGGAGAGTCGAGAATGAGATTAAAATTGACCTCGCCAAAATGGGCGATATTTTCCGATATTTCAATATAGCGGTTGAGCCAGTAAATTGAATCCGCTACACCACTTAACCTAGTTTTACAGGCTAAATAGGGTTTTAATGATTTTCATTTTTGCAGTATCAATGCCGCATTCGAGTTTTGAGATTGGGGTTAGGCTTTTCCACTTGCCTTTACTCGCGGTGAAGATAGCATCGGCTGTTGTTTCTGGATTTACATTTTCAAATCCTCCTATTTTATTGGTTGATAAGTAGTTGAGACGATCAAAAATTTCATCTCTTGATGCACGTTTCACACTAACGGCTTCAGGAGGTGGCGGTGGTGGCGCGAGTGGAGCCGGCGGCGAGAGATAGAATACTTTTGCTAAAGCATCTAACTTTTTCCCCTTAGTAATGGCACATTTTAAGCTGGTAATAGGGTTAAAGTTTGACCACGTTTCCCGATTGGCTGCTGAAATGCGATTAGCTGCTACAATAACATCCAATCCCTTCAATGCACTTCCTGGTTCTGCAACCAAATATCTAAGTGCAGCGAGAATAGTATCTCTTGATGCTGTGCTAAGGTTAACTTTAGGTGTTGTTTCCTTTGCCAGAATTTTAGCTTGCTCAATGTTTTTAGATTCTGGCTCAATGATTATGCACCAGACTCGCTCTAGTTCAGCTTGTTGAGCGACTGCATAAATAAACGAATTGCTGACTACTTGATATTGATAATCACCTGTTTCTTTAACAATCACAGGAATCCAATTGTGTCCGCCAGCTTGCATAACTACCTCGGCTGCGGCGGTGATGATAAACTCAGATTCAGAGCAGGGTTCCCCTGGTTCAATATCAGCTAATGGGAGGTGCATCAGCTTACCGATGTCATCATACTTACTCATTTAAGAAATACTCCTTAATTAGACCAGAATAGTGTTCTAAAGCGATCTTGTTGAGAAAGACAGCGGGAATGTGAGAAAAGGCAGCATTGGCAACAGTAGCATAACTGGGAATACTGAAGATAGTTTTAATGTCTTTTCCAGTTGTAGATTTAGGCCAATAATATGGTAGCAGATTAAAGCCATCTTTTTTAGCTTGATTAATTATTTTTTCAATTTCCTGATTGGCTGTCTGAAGTGCAGTAGCTGCGATCTTCTCTCCATTGAAAAAAATTGGTAGGGCAATTGGCCCACCATCTCCTCTTACTTGTTTAATTTCAGGAATAAACTGCGTAATCACCCTCGCGGCATTATGTAGTGATGCTAATCCATTATGCTTGGTAGGGATGAGAACAACATCAGAGGCATAAACACTGCTTTGGCTAAAAAATAACCATTGGGTAGGGCAATCAATCAATATGTAATCATATTTATCAACAAAAGGTTTAAGGATATCTCGCAATCTTTTTGCACCTTTTTGAATTTTTGATTCAGCTAGACGCTGATCGGTAAACTCTTCCATGTCCTCACTTGAGGGAATCACGTCAAAAAAATGTAAATGTTTTCCGTGTTTGTCGGTGTACGGTTTTCCGTGCTTGTCGGTGTGAATAAAATGAACGACTGTTTGGATAACATTTGCTTTTGTATCAGTCAGACAGTCAGATAAAGTAATAGCTCCTACCTCTAGCCCAAGAGTTCTAGTTAAATCTCTTTGTGAATCAAAATCAACTACTAGAACATTCTTTTTTTGTTTTCGCAAAATAGATGCCAAATTGAGCGTTGTTGTCGTTTTTCCCACTCCTCCTTTATTGTTATAGATACAAACCGTCAATGCCTTGGGCGGGTTGTCAATCAAAGATTTGATATATTGGACAATGGCACTAATATTACTTTTGTTAATCAGAGTGCAAGCAGTTGCTGGAATTACAACTTTCCCATGCCTCCGAAATAACTGGATATGAATGCCATTGGTAATAATGCCCCATTGAGCCGTTTGGCACTTAGGAGATAGCAGATATTTTTTAATCTGTTCTCTAGTAGCGTTATATTTGGGAGTACCTTCCGCCAAGTTAATTTTAGCTCCTGTCGCTATTGCCCGTCCCTTGCCTTCAACAAGTAAGTAGGGATCGACACCAGAAAACAAAAACTTATCAGTCCCAATATTTTTACGAGCGGCGAAATCTACTGTATCAGCACCTCGACCTGTTGGAAACTGCGGAAACAGCATTTCATTTTTAGTGAATCCAAGTGCTTCTATCAGAACCGACGTAAATTGAGAGTTGACGATCGCTTCACTGGCATTGTCGGGAATACTATCTAAAACTTCATTCCAGTTGATAGTTGTCATCATTTAGACCTAGATACTTAAGTAAAATCATAACGCTTGGTTTGAGTTTGTGTCATCGTTAGCTATCTCCCGATCTAGCTATATGAACAGTCAACATACTTTTGGATAAGTTATATATTTTCTAGTGCGCTTGACATTTTCGCACATTAGTGAAATTTTGGGCGAAAATAAACTGAACAGGCGATCGGTAACATCACCTAATTTTCTGGATACTTTCTTGAACTGTGAAGGATACGGAGAATTTCTACGTTTTCTTCTTTTACTCGATAGATGATGAGATAGGAGGTATTGGAAATGACAAGTTCTCTAGTAGCTTCTACGCGACCAACTCGACCCATAAAAGGAAATTCGGCGAGTTGACCTACAGCACTCTGAATCCTTAAAATTAATTGCCTTGCTGCCTCTGGATCGTCTTTGACAATATATGCGTGAGCCTGTTATAGATTTCGCAAAGCTTGTCGCAGCAACTTAATTTTCATTGGTCAATTTGACAAAAACTGCTTGGACTTCATCATCGCTGGCAAAGTCTCCAGCTTCGGCCTCGGCAACGCCTTTATTAATCTCATCAAGCAGCCATTGATAGATGTCCAGGTAAGAAGCGATCGCTTCGTTCAAAACATAAGTTAAATCGCGATCGGTGACATTAGCGATCGCCTTCAGCGCCTCTTTTTTTTCGCTATCAAGGAGAAATGTAAAACTTTCTTGACTCATGGCTGCCCTTTGCTGTTATGGGAAGAGAGTAAACTGGTACTATGATAGCGTATATATTCCTATTTTGGCGAAAATAAACTGAACTCGCGATCCTCTTCGAGGGCTTCGCTAACGCACTTTTTGAACAAATGATACTACCGCACTTTCAAACCCTAGCCCTGCCGGGTAACAGCTACTCAACTGCCAGCAATTTACTCGATCGAGTAGATGGCTGGCGCCAAGAAGCAACCCGAAAGTTGCAGCAAAGCCAGAGAGGAGAAAAAGGACAATTTTTAACACCTTCGTCCGTGGCAAGTTTGATGGCGGGAATGTTTGAATTTAACTGTCCCGATATATCGCTTTTAGATGCCGGTGCAGGAATTGGTTCCCTGTTAGCAGCCGTTGTTTGCGAACTTTGCCAGCGCCCAAACAAACCGCGTAGCCTGCACGTTACAGCTTATGAAATTGACCTTATTTTGATTGAATACCTCAAGCAAACTTTAGAATTGTGCAGTATTGAATGTCAGCGTTTTGGGATATCTTTTACCTGTGAAATTCGCGAAATTGATTTCATTCAAGACAGCGCCGATATGTTGCAGCCCAATCTATTTACACAACCCGTAAAACGGGAATTTACCAATGCAATTATCAATCCTCCCTATGCCAAGATAGACGCTAAATCCCAAGTCAGAACCTTGCTGCGTTCTATAGGACTAGAAACCAGCAATCTCTACGCTGGCTTCACAGTTGCTGCTGCTCACCTGCTCAAACCAAACGGTGAATTAGTGTCGATTACTCCCCGCAGTTGTTGCAACGGTTTATACTTTCGAGATTTCCGCAAAGTCTTCCTTCAAATGATGGCTTTACGCCAAGTACATATCTTTGAATCCCGACAGTTGCCATTTCGCGATGATGCGGTGCTGCAAGAAACTATTATTGTGCGCGCCACCAAACAAATAGAACAGCCAGATACTGTACTAATTACCTCAAGCAGCAGCGTAGATGACGACCTGGTTTTGTCTCACCAACAGCCCTATACCGCCCTAATTAATCCCAAAGATTCCGAGCAATTTATTCGGATTTTACCGGATGCTGTTAGCCAGAAAATAGTCGAGCAAATGGCTCAATTTACTTGCAGGCTAGAAGACTTAGGTTTGACAGTTTCCACCGGAAAAGTTGTAGATTTTCGCGTTGGTTTTGACTTGCGGATAGAACTAGAAAAAGATGCAGTTCCACTGATTTATCCAGCACATTTCTCGGCTGGGTTTGTTGAATATCCCACCGCAACCAAAAAGCACCAAGCTTTAGCAGTCACCGAGAAAACTGCGGCACTCCTCGTACCTAACGAACATTATGTTTTGACCAAGCGTTTCTCATCAAAGGAAGAAAAAAAGCGAATCGTTGCAGTTGTCTGGGATGCCAACAAAATTAATAGTCCTAGCGTTGGTTTTGAGAACCATTTAAATTATTTTCACCAACAGGGACGCGGATTAGACCTCACCCTGGCGCGGGGATTGGCAGTTTATCTAAATTCGAGCTTGGTAGATGAGTTTTTCCGACTGTTCAACGGACACACTCAAGTTAATGCTACGGATTTACGCAATTTGAAGTATCCTAATGTAGAGCAATTACTTTTACTTGGCGCTCAAATAAGAGAAATATTTCCTACACAGCGGGAGATTGATCAACTTGTCGAGACACAACTGCTTAACGCGACCAATCCGTTAGAAAATAGCCCAATGACAATCAAGAACCGTATTGATGAATCTCTAGAAATACTTGCAGCGCTGGGTTTTCCAAAAGGTCAGCTTAACGAACGTTCCGCCTTAACCCTTCTGGCTTTGCTTGACCTCAAGCCAAAGGATGCTTGGGAATTGGCAAAATCTCCACTTCGGGGAATCACACCAATTATGGAATTTATGGAGCAGCAGTACGGTAAAAAATATGCACCAAATACGCGGGAAACTGTGCGCCGCCAGACTGTGCATCAGTTTCTCGATGCAGGTTTAATTGTTGTTAATCCTGACAGTTCCGAACTTCCGGTGAATAGTCCAAAAACTGCATATCAGATAAAAGAAAGTGCTTTGGAACTGCTGCGAACTTATGACACTTCTGACTGGGACAAGAATGTTCGCGCTTACCTCGTTCATTTTAACGGAGAAAAATTTTTGCAGGGTTATTCCAAAAATAGAAATATTTATGAGTCAGAAGGATGCTAAAATACACTGTTT
>JARCMA010000058.1 GCA_030248405.1 Microcoleus sp. MP8IB2.171 | reverse complement strand
CAGGGTATGAAACAAATAATTTTAAAATCCAGAAGCTTTGTGGACGCTGGTTTTTATGAATTGCATATTTAGCCTTTCATACCGTAAATCAGCAACGCCAGAATTTTCAGCCTTTCGGTGAGTTGACTGGAGGGCTTTTTCCTGAAGCGCGATCGGGCTTAGTTGAGCCTCCGGGCGATCGCCTCTGATAAAATAGTATAATATTAGTGTTTTTAATCTCTGTCTTTCGTGAGTGAGTTTGAGCCGACTAATTTAGAGGCAGTACAGGAGCGAATACGCTTTCAAGCCGGGGCAGATAACCTTCGCTTGACTCTCCACGCACAGCAAGAGATGCTAGAGGAAAACATTACACTAGATCAAGTAATTCAAGCATTAGTTAGAGGTCAACTGTTAGAAAACTATCCTCAACATCAGCGTGGTGCTTGCTGTTTATTCGGCGGTTTTTCTCAAGATAGTCGTCCCTTGCACATTGTCTGTACTACTGTCCAACCCCTACTGATTATTATTACGGTTTATGAGCCAAAACTGCCCAAATGGATAACTCCCACCACTAGGAGGCAATTAGAATGAAATGCAGTATTCAAGGATGTCCAGGTACTTATGAGGAGCGAGAAATTATTCACGCTGTTCGATACCAAGGTGAAATCGTCGTAATCGATAAAGTTCCCGCAGAGGTTTGTACATTCTGTGGCGATATTCTCCTAAAACCGAAGACTGTTCGACAAATTGAAGAGTTGCTCAAAACAACAATAAAACCTGCACGTTCAGTACCACTTTATGAGTATTCAGCATCAGGTAAACGTTAGTACGAAATAAATTAAAAAATAAGGTGCGCATTGCGCACCCTACAAATTAGAAAATAAGGTGCACATTGTGCACCTTACCAATTAGCTGTTCTGGGGAACAGGAGCACTCGGTGCTCCAGAAAAAGTCGGTGCTGCTACAGAATTACTTGGCGCACCTGTCTTAGCCCGCTTCTTGATCAAGATTGGCTTGACGCTGTTTTCTCCACCAATAGGGGGATCTTCTTGTTGAGCGTAATCAGCGCCCATCCAAGCAGGACGGCTTTGATCGAAGGCCATTTGCAAAGCAGCAGCGGCGATCGCGTGGGCGTCGTACTCTTCGGACAACTGAGACACCAAAGGCAAGAAAGATGCCATCCGTTCGCCAGCCAAAGCTTCGCGAACTTTACCCTGCATCTTTTCCAACTGACGAGCTTCAATTTGCGCCCGTGTCGGAATGTTTCGCACCGTCAAGCTCGATCGAACGTGGCGTTCAATCAAGCGCAGTTTGCGGCGATCGACCGGTTGAATCAGCGTAATCGCCGTTCCTTCGCGACCAGCCCGGCCGGTACGTCCGATCCGGTGAACGTAGCTTTCTACGCTATCGGGCAAGTCGTAGTTAATCACGTGAGTCAAGTGATCCACGTCCAAACCCCGCGCCGCAATATCAGTCGCCACTACCCAGCGCACCTGACATTGGCGGAACCGATGCAGCAAGCGTTCCCGCTGTGCCTGATTCAAATTACCGTGATACTCATCAACGCTGTGACCGGCTGCTTGCAGTTGGCTAGTAAGTTCTGCCGCCGACTGCCGCGTCCGCACAAAAATCAGTGCAGATTCTGGGTCTTCCATTTCTAGGATTGGCTGTAGAGCTCTTGCCTTAGACCAGCCGCGAGGAATCATGTACACGCCTTGGCTAATGCGCTTCGGCGTTGCTTTTGGCTGTTCTACGGTGACGTTAACTGGGTTGCGTAAATGCCGCGCTACCAATTTCCGAATGGAAGCTTCCATCGTCGCCGAGAAAAATGCCGTTTGACGATCTTTTGGTGCAGCATCCAAGATTTTTTCCACATCTTGGATAAAGCCCATGCTCAGCATTTCGTCAGCTTCATCCAAAACCAGCCATTGTACTTTGTCTAGTTTCAGGCTGCCACGGCTCAGCATATCCAATATGCGTCCGGGTGTACCGACAACGATGTGAACGCCGCGCTTCAAACGCTGCATTTGGCGATCGATCGATTGACCACCGTACACGGTCAAAACTTGCAGAGAGCGACCGACTTTTACCGGGCCGTCGCTGCTGATGCCGCTCAAATCGCGGATGGCTTCAGTTACCTGCATCGCCAATTCGCGAGTCGGTGTCAGCACCAATGCTTGCACCGCAGTTACATCTAAATCAATCCGCTCCAAGATGGGCAACGAAAATGCTGCCGTTTTGCCAGTTCCTGTTTGGGCTTGACCCACAACATCGCGACCTGCTAACAGGTGTGGAATGGCTTGTACTTGGATGGGAGTAGGTTCTGTAAAGCCGAGTGTTTCCAGATGGAGAACGAGTTCTTCCGAAAGACCCAAGCCTTCAAACAATAAATTCATTAATGCTCCTAATAACGAGTCCTTAGCCTTCTAAGTTGCCCAACTCGGATGCGGATTTCTGCTCTAGGGCAGGAACTCATTATGAGTTCTGTACGGTGCTGCGCCTGCGCGCACCTTTTTAAATAGCAATCGAGTATAGGGCAGCTCCGTCGATGGTGACTAAATTTACCGATTCGACAGCCGTCTTTGATTTTGTGACATCACCGATACCAACCGCCAGCGATCGGGTTATCGACTTCCAACATTCTTAAAATAGTACATTGGACTTCCTTTGAGGTACTTGCAAGCTTTCTCTCTAGGGCATTTTATAGTGAGGATGATGACCAGCCCCACTGAACTGCACTACATAGTAGTCACAGGTTTGTTAGTTCAGGCGCTATCCCGCAATCCGTCGCCTGCGGGATTTAGCAGGGGATGCAGCGATTCGTCAGTCGATTTTAGATTTCTGATTTTAGATTTTAGATTTACTCCACAGATGAATGTGGGGTCTGAACTAGCGTCTAAAATTTTTAATCTCTGTACTCCTGGCGTCAGAGGCTTGTATCCGTTTTTGGACTACCGTTACCGCCTATCCATCTCAACACTCTTTCGGGATACCGTTGTGGTGTAGGGCGGACGGCGAAGCAATCTCAAATTCTCCCCGCTTATTTCTGGCTTGTTACCATCATAACTCTTTACATTCAGAAACAAAACATTAAATTCGTTAAAATTTTCCGATGTTCTGTAGAGATTTCCGCACCCGACGAGATCGGGGTTGGAGCGATTGTCACCAGAGGGGGGTAAAAAAAATTACAGCCCCTTTTCTACATATCTTTGCACAATCTTGCACTAATGGTTAATTTTCTTGGACAATCTGCTAATCATTTCTGATTGGTGTCCGGTTTTTTTCGCCACACCGTCTCAGGTGACAGTTCCAGCAACACTCTTGACTTGACCGTAGAGGTCATAGACATCGGCACTCGTAATTTTCACAGATACGATCGATCCCAGCCGTGCTTCTCCTGTCACATAGACGAGTCCATCTACTTCTGGGGAAAACCGAGCGGATCTACCAATCAACTCACCTGTCTCTGGCTGTTCTTGTTCTATCAGGACATCAACTACCTGACCGACAGACTCTTGATTCTTCTTCAATGATATAGGTTGTTGTGCCGCCATTACCGAATCGCGCCGCATTTCCATTATTTCTGCAGGTATTTGCTGAGGCAAGCTGAAGGCTGGGGTGCCTTCTTCGGGCGAAAATACAAAAACTCCTACGTGATCAAATTCATGGCGCTTGACAAATTCCAGCAAGTGTGCTGCGTGTTCGTCGGTTTCGCCAGGGAAGCCAACAATAAAAGTTGTCCGCATCACGGCGCCGGGAAGTGCTGCTTTGAGCCGATCGACTATAGCATCATTAATCCCAGCTTGAAAAGGTCGATTCATCGCCCGCAGAATTTCGGGATGGGAATGTTGCAGGGGTAAATCCAAATACGGCAAAACGTTGGGTGTTTCGCGGATGGCGGCGACAACTTGCGGAGTCAAACCTGTAGGATAGGAGTAGTGCATCCGAATCCAAGGTACATCTACTTCACCCAAAGCGCGCAGTAGTTCGGCTAGCTTCGGTTCGCCATAGATATCTTTGCCGTAATTGGTGGTAATTTGAGAAATTAAGATAATTTCCTTTACCCCTTCGGAGGCTAATTGCTTAGCTTCGGCGACAATTGATTCGATCGTGCGCGATCGTTGATTTCCGCGCAAGTGGGGGATAATGCAAAATGCACAGCGGTAGTCACAGCCTTCGGCTATCCGCAGATAGGCGACACCTTCCGATGTCGTGCGGTAGCGGGGAGTAGTTTCGTCAGCGATGTAAGTAGGTTCTGAAGAGACGAGGGAAACTCGATCGCCCTTTTCGACCCGTTGCATCACATCGACTATTTTATGATAATCGCCAGTGCCGACAATTGCGACTGCTTCCGGCAATTCATCCAGCAATTGTTGTTGAAAATGCTGTGCCATGCAGCCAGTGATGACTACTTTTTTATTAGCTTCTGCCAATTCGACCAAAGTGCGGACTGACTCTTCTCGCGCAGCTTGGATAAAACTGCAAGTATTGACTACAACATAATCGGCTAATTCTTCATTAGAATCCACTTGATAGCCCGCTTGAGCCAGCAAGCCAATCATGTGTTCGGTATCGATGCGATTTTTTTCGCAGCCGAGGTGCGTAAATGCGATCGTTGGCTTCGTTGCCATGCAGTAATATTTGCTGTTGCGCTATTTTCGAGAACGTCTTATGGTATCACACAATTTCAAAAATTGCAAGGTTGCGTGGATTTGATCCGGGAATTACGCATCAAAACCAAAGAAACCGGGTTTTTTGGAGTTTTTGCGCTGGAAATCTATCACAGTACAGAATTATTTTATCAGAAAATTGGGTTTTAAACCCCGTCCTAGAAAGATTGCCGAAAGGACATAGCGCTTAAAGGTCAGTCGATGAATTAAGAATTCCTACACCTGATAGCTAGGGAGTGTCAAATGTTGATTCTTTATAAATTTAAAAGAATACGCAGTCTTTCCTCTACCATCATTAATGTTGTTGAAGAAACTGCGCCCCACAGTTCAAAAAATCTTTCTATACTAATTGAGCGTACATCTTCACATTTGATGAAACTTCGCTGTCTAAGTCCTCCTTCTGGAGGGTTAACTTCAACGTGCCAAGGAATTCCCTTATCTTTAGATGTAACTGGCAGCACAACGACTAATGCCGAAGCACCCTGATTGAATGAATCTACAGATACTATCAGACAGGGACGCTTGCCAGACTGCTCGCGTCCTCGTATTGGATTCAAGTCAATCAGCCATATATCACCGCGTGATGGTTTTGCTGCTGAAGTCATTCTAAACCATCCTCTAAAGTAATATCCCAGACCGATCGTTCTTCAAGTTCTTCTTGCCAAGCTTCGGAGTTATTGCGTAGAGCAAGATAAGCTTGGTTCGCTGCTTCTAAAAACTGTTGTCTTCGGTATTGTTCGATGGCTTGTTCGAGAACTGCTTGGATTGATTTTCCAGAGCTTGCAGAGAGTTCTGCGAGGATTGTATAAAATGTGTTGCCGATCGTAACTGTAGAAGTTTGATTCATGTTAGTTTTTTACTTACCCCAACGTTACCCAACTATAATAGCTCGTATTGAAGACACATTTTGCTCAAGCGACTCGATACAGATGACGGCAACTCTTAACTTGGCCGATGTTTTGCCGTCTAAACACAAATTTTACACCATTGCTGCGATTCGCTCATCTTGCGGGAAGATTGCACCTCGCTTTTCTAGTTCGTACTTTGCATCTTCATCAAGTCCGGCATTGTTACCAAATCGAGCACTTTCTACTTTGGCGGTGCTCAGGTTTGTTGCCGTCAAATTAGCATGGCTTAAATTGGCATTGCTCAATTCGGCATCGCTCAATTCGGCATCGCTCAATTCGGCACTCCACAAGTCGGCATCGCTCAGGTTGGCACCCCTCAGGTTGGCACCCATTAGGTTGGCAAAGATCAGGTTGGCACCGCTCAGGTTGGCACCGCTCAGGTTGGCACCGCTCAGGTTGACACCGCTCAGTTTGGCACCGCTCAGGTTGGCACCGCTCAGGTTGGCACCGCTCAGGTTGACACCGCTCAGGCTGACACCGCTCAGGTTGGCACCGCTCAGGTTAGCACCGCTCAGGTTGACACCGATCAGGTTGACACCGCTCAGGTTAGCACCGCTCAGGTTGGCACCGCTCAGGTTGACACCGATCAGGTTGACACCGCTCAGGTTAGCACCGCTCAGGTTGGCACCGCTCAGGTTGGCAAAGATCAGGTAGACACCGCGCAGGTTGGCACCACTTAAGTCAGCGCGACAAAGTTTTATGTTTGCTAGTTTAGCATTGCTTAAGTTAGCCGAACTCAGATCAGCACGACTCAAATCGGCATGATCTAAGTTTGCACCGCTGAGATTGAATCTACTCAATTTGCAGCCAACTGCTTTAACACTACTTAAATCAGCTCCTGCTAAATCTTCATCTGGATTTAGACCAGCCTGTTTCATCAATTCCGATAAATTATCTGTATCTGCTTCAAGGATTTGTTTGATGTCATTTGCAAGCGATTCAGACTCACTAGAGTTAGGAAGTTGCGATTGTCGTCCCTCAAATTTAGTCGGTTCAGACTCACTGGTATTAGGAATTTGCGATTGCTTCGTTCCACTCGCAATGACAGGATGATGTTTGAGTTCCGATTGCGTCGTTTCAGTCGCAATGACAGAATTATGTATTAGCTGAGTCTGTCGCGCATAAAATTTAGTCAGTCGCTTCTCTTCGCTCCAAGCAACAAAGGCAATTCCCCCAACTACACTCAATCCTACTGTCAAAGCTGGCGGATTTCCTCCTGTCAGCAACAGCATCCCCAACAAACCAACACCAACTTGAGCGGTTTGCTTGACTAAAGAATTTAATCCAGCTTCAGCTTCTTCATAAAGACTAATTTGTTTGCGGTTAACTAAAGTCATATCAAATATCTCCTAGGGATTATTTTTCAAATCTTTTAAATCTGCCCAAAATCGACCAATGATTCGACCTGCGAGAACTATCCACAACAAAAAATCAGAAGCTACAATAATGAAACAAGCATAACGGGATACACCCCAAGGGCTTTCTTGCAGACAAATATCGAAACCTGAAAAATCTTTACCAATAATAATTTCACCGATTAAACCGGGAAGTTTTAAAATAATACCGATCGCGATCGCATCCTGAATAGACCCATAAACTGTTCTTCCAAGTTTACCCATTAACGCATAGAACACCTGATCGACCAACTCCAAAACATTCATCACGACCTTTTTCGTGAATGTACCCGATCGGGTAGTTACTGGAGGAGATGCCTCTACAGGAATTGGACTCGATGGGGGTGGCGTCGGTGTCGGTGTCGGAGTCGGGGGTGGCCCAGTCATTACGGCACGGTATAAATTTTTATATATCTCGATTATATCGCACTTTTAGATTAGGCTGGAAACACCAAAGATAAATCCAGAGATAAATCGGGGAAACCCGGAATTACGACAGTCTCATCGGACAGAACTACTCGTTGCGATCTATAATTGAAATCACCTTGTCTGTTTTTTATAAGGTTCTCTGTGTATTTCCTGTTGATAATCGACCAAATCAAATATCTAATAATTATAAATCCCAGCTTCAGCATAAAGTGATAACTTAGTTATCTGATCGTAGTTTAAGGTAGAATCCGAAACCTCAATTACTAACAATATATCCGCCGACTCTGCGTGAGAATATAAATCAATACGGTTTACTTAAGACCGAACAAGTGGTAAACTAGGTATGATGTACAAAAAAGTAAATCCAGTATAGTGCCGTACAAAAAATTATTATTAGAAT
>JARCMA010000466.1 GCA_030248405.1 Microcoleus sp. MP8IB2.171 | reverse complement strand
CCATAGACAATTGGGATGCAAAACAGCTTACTGGAGATTTCTCAAAAATCCTTCAAATGTTGAGCCATTCTACTTGTTGCACTCATTGCAACCCTGAAATCTTGAAATCGGCGATCGCACTGTCGGTAACTGCGATCGTTTCTTCAAAACGTTTTTTAGGTGTGACTAGAGCTTATTGAGATTAGTTATTAATTAAGCTAAATTTTAAAAAGCTAAATAATCGCTTTTGGCGAGCAATCATAGATAATAATTTTTAATCTAATTCCTCGAAAATCATAGTTTTTATTGTGGAAAATAACGGACTCATCCAATCTAGAAGCCAATACGGTTTACTTAAGACGATCCCCCCTAACCCCCCTTAAAAAGGGGGGGACAAGAAAGCTCTCAAAGTCCCCCTTCTTAAGGGGGATTTAGGGGGATCTCCGGGGCATAAATAGTGTTAAGTGAACCGTAGACTCATAGATAATAATTTTTAATCTAATTCCTCGAAAATCATAGGTTTTATTGTGTCATACAACGGACTCATCCAATGCAGAAGCCAATTTTCAACCGATTTGCAGCTTAAAGCGCGGCGAATTCCAACAGCGCCCCTCACTTGTCGGCAGTACAGTGAAATTTTGCCAAAAACCAAACAAACTCGATCAAAAATCAAATAACTATTTGCTTGACATTTGCAAAAAATTTGTTTATTTTAATGAAGTTAATGCAAATAATATGCAATAATTACTGGGTTGTTGACTGCGACCGGAGAGCATCATCCCTCATGTCAGGAAACTAGATTGAAACTACGAGCAGCATAGCTGCGCCTGTTACTCACAGACTTGGTTTCCGTGTTTGTGTAGGTAGGTTTTCAGCAGAGTACAAGTGACCAGAGTGCAGATCAATCGGTGGATTCGCTCTTACAGATGGTGTAGCGTCTCAATTTTTTTAAGTGTGTGGTGTGGAAATGAAACTGTGTTTGCCGTTTTTTTTTGTGGCACTGCTCGGCGTTGGTATCATGCCCGTAGCAGCAGTTGGGCCAAGGAGTTTCTCTGACGGCGCTAACCCTGACTCTGGTGAAGCTGCGCCTGCGATCGCCCCCGATCCGAGTTCCATAAATCCATCAAAAGAGGACGATCGCACTCAATCTCAATGGTGGGCGATGGCTTCTGCGATCGAGCCCCAAAAAACCATCGAAGAAAAGCCCTCATCTGAAAGCGAGGAGTTAGAAGTCAAGGTACCGGTAGAAAACAACGACCAAAAACCCAATTCTGACTTGACATTTGTTCCCAAGCCGGATGGCGATCGCCCGAATCCTACTCCTAATATTGAACCGACAGCACCGGCAAAAGAGCCCACAGCAGCAATACCAAAACTCGACGAAATAGCTCGTCCGAATACCAGTGTAGAAAGCTTATTAAATCCGTCGAGACCGAGTTTGACCAACTTTTCAGATGTTGTGCAAATCTCTCAATCAGTCGTACAAGTAACAGGGGTGCGATTAAACCCAACACAGGCAGGTTTAGAAGTCATTTTAGAAACAGCAGAGGGGCAAGTCCTGCAAGCGAAGACCAGGACTGAGGGCAAAACTTTAATTGCGGATATTGCTAATGCTCAATTAGCCTTACCTGATGGTCAGGAATTTCGGGCCCAAAATCCATTTGAGGGAATTAATTTAGTCACGGTGACTCAGGTGGATGGCAATAGTATCCGTATCAACATCACGGGTCAAGAAAATTTGCCAACAGCAGGTGTACTCAGAAGCGCCAGCGGTTTAGTTCTGAGTGTCAGCACAGAAAAAATTAATATCATTGTCACCGGCAATCAGCAAACTCCTTATCTACAGCCCAACGCTTCCACTGCAACAAGAACCGATACGCCAATTCGAGATATTCCTCAGTCGATTCAAGTAATACCTCAAGAAGTAATCGAAGATCAACAAGTAATCCGAGCAGAAGACGCACTAAACAACGTCAGCGGTGTGACTTTTAGTGGTGGTTCTGAAGGTCAGGGACTCAACGTGGTTATTCGTGGTTTTACTGGTTCTCCTGTTTTGGTTGATGGTTTCAGAGATTATGCTTCTGTAGGAGGGAGTGACTTGTTCCCAGACACAGCAATAATTGAGCGCATCGAAGTTCTCAAAGGGCCAGCTTCAATCTTATTTGGTCAAATTGAACCGGGCGGTATTGTTAACGTTGTTACCAAACAACCTCTATCAAATCCGTTTTACGAGGCCGAAGTTCAGTTAGGTAATTATGGATTTGCTCGCCCTCGCATTGATATTTCTGGCCCCTTAACCTCCGATGGTAGTTTACTCTACCGATTGAATGCAGTTTACGAACACTCAGAAGGGTTTCGTGACTTTGAGCAAGATATCGATCGGGTGCTAGTTGCGCCAGTGGTGACTTGGAAAATTAGCGATCGCACTGATTTCACCGTTCTATTACAATATTCAGATATCCAGCAACCTATAGACTTTGGTCGAATTGCTGCGGGCGATAAGCTACTTGATACTCCTCGCAATCGCATCTTTGGAGAGCCAGACGATTACACAAAAATCCAACTTTTAACTACTGGATATAACTTTGATCATCGGTTTAGTAATAACTGGACATTCCGTAACGCATTTCGATATTCAGATAGATATATGGAGCAAAGATTTACTTCGTTCCCTTCTCATTTGATGAGGTAACTGGCATTGGCGATCGCAATTACGGTGGGTTTGACGTGGAGACTGAAACTTACTCCCTACAGACCAACTTGGTGGGTAACTTCGCTACAGGTTCAGTAAAGCATACTCTATTGGTGGGGGTTGACCTGAGTCGCACCAAAGATACAGCGATTGGGAGGCTTGATTTTGACTTACCGGTACCGTTAAATTTTTTCGATCCCGTTTATGGAACCGTTCCCAGGCCAGGCTTTGAAACTCTTCCTGGTTTCTTCGATCAAAAGGTAGATAGCGACAGGCTAGGAGTCTATTTACAAGATCAAATTTCGCTGTTTGATAATTTGAAACTGCTGGCTGGCATCCGCTACGACACGGTAGAGCAAACAATCGGTAGTTTAGAGGGTTTTTTCACTCCGACTGATGTGAAAACTACCGAAACTAATGATGCTTTTACGCCGCGAGTGGGAATTGTGTATCAACCAATTCCACAGCTTTCTCTCTACGGCAGCTATTCGCGATCCTTTCTTCCCGTCACGACAACTTTCGCCGATGGTAGCCTCTTGCCACCCGAAGAAGGTCAAGGATTTGAGTTCGGTATTAAAACTGAATTACTCGAAAATAGGATTTCTGCTACTTTGGCGTATTTTGACATTACCAAGCAAAATGTTGGCACTCCTGACCCCAACGATTCATTTTTCTCTGTGGCAACAGGCGAGCAACGGAGCCGAGGAGTTGAGTTCGATCTTTCTGGCCAGATTCTGCCTGGATGGAATATCATCACTGCCTACGCTTACACAGATGCTGAAGTTACTAAAGATAATGAAATTGAAAAGGGTAATAGCTTGATTGGTGTTCCCAAACACAGGGCCAGTCTGTGGACAACTTACACCATTCAAAGCGGTGATTTAGAAGGGTTAGGCTTCGGAATTGGATTCAACTTTGCTGGGAAACGAGAAGGGGATCTTGAGAACAGTTTTCAGGTGGATAGTTATTTCCTGACGGATGCTGCTATTTTTTACCGTCGAGACAATTGGCGCTTGGCAGTCAATGTTAAAAACATTTTCGATATTGACTACTCTCCAGGCGCACCTTTTGGCACAACAAGAATCGAAGTAGGAGAACCTTTGAGAGTAGTTGGTTCATTTTCAATTCAATTCTGAGAGTTTATCACAATTCGGAAACAACTCAATTAAGTTGTGATTTTTGATACCAGGAGATTCCACCATGAAACGATTTAAAGTCAAGGCAATTCTCGTTGTAACTGCGTTAATCGCGATCGCGTGTCAAGCCGAATCAAATCAACCACAAGCAAATCAACCTGATGTTCAAACAGCTACAACAAACGCTTCAAGCACCCCTGAAAAGGCTGTTGATCAAGCGCCCCCCAAAATTGCGCCATCACCTGTAGCCACTCAGGTGATCTCTATGAATGCCTATAAAGTCCCTTACTTAGGATTTAATGGCGTGTTTAATCTCAACACAGAACACCAGAACTCTGTCAAAGATCCGCGCAATCCCAAACGCATTGATATCGAGAAGATGGAGAAATTTAGCTTCTACAAAGATGCAGCCGGGAAAAAACCCATCGCACGGAATTGTCAGTATGTCTACATGGGTGCAACTGGCGATTCCAAGTATTACGCCGAATACAAAATAACTTGGGATTTATTTGAGTTGGTGAAACAGGAAAAGCAAGATCCAAACTGTAATAAGTTCCAGTATCTCAGTTTCGTACCGCCGCACGGTGAATCAACTGGTGAACCAATACATATGCACTTTCGTTATGCCAGTAAGCCATCTAGTTTTGCAACGCTGGTGAATATGACCAAAGATCCAGAGGATGCGACTAAATTTAGTCCTTGGTTTGCCACTTATTGTAGTGGTGGCAAAACTAAGTGTGGCACAGGAGAGTGACAGGTGAATTTACCATAATTCCGCTCCGGGGCGGGTTTACTAATATCTGTAATCAAGCGCTCTCGGAGCCTGTAAACCCGCCCCCGATAGTAGTTAAAAACTAAAATTAACATGACTCATATCAACTTTGATAAGAATAACAAAAAATCAATTAAGCTTACCGTAAAACCAGAAATATTATGGAATAATCGCGATCCAATCCCGCTAACAACTCTCACCATTTCTATTGGCAATGCTCGGCATTAGAGTCGGTTAATCCGTAGTAGGAGGAGAAAAACCCTAAATGCCTCAAAAAGTCATAAAATTTGTTTTATTTGATACTTAATCATTTTTTTTACCATGAAAATTCGCAAATTGATACTAACAATACATGGTTCGATTGCGATTGCGATCTGGCTATTACTAACTGTGATTAGTTTGACTGGTAGCGCCCTTGTATTTCACCAGGAACTAGATCGCGCGATTCACCCATCTTTCATGCGAGTTGTTCCCCAAGCAAAGCTAGCATCGCTGGATGAAATGATCGCACCAGTGCAAGCTGCTTATCCTAATTTCCCCTTAGAGTCAATTCGCTTTCCTCAAACGCCGGATGGCAGCTATCAGATCACAATAAAAGCCCAAGACGGGGAAAGCCTAGATACATTTGTTAATCCTTACACGGCTAAGATTTTGGGATCGAGAAAATGGGATAGTTCACCAATAGGATTTCTCTACAACTTCCACTACAAATTAGCTATAGGTCAAGTGGGAACGGTGGCTGTCGGTATAACGGGCTTGCTATTTTTACTAATCGTAATTACAGGGATAATATTGTGGAGTGGTTGGCGAAAGTTGAAAACAGGCTTTACAGTTCGCACGACTGCACCACTACCATTATTAAGTTACGATATCCATCAAGTCGGAGGCATTTTATCAAGTACATTTTTACTAATTCTGGCTGTTACAGGTGCGATATTGTCATTTTTAGTTCTGCAATTTTCATTCAATCAATCTCCGCAATTGGCAAAAGTCTTGCCCCCTGCGAAACAACCCATAGCTTTAAGTGAACTGTTACGCAAAGCTGATGCAGCTATGCCGGATGGAAAAACGACTTATGTAGTTTTTGATGAACATGAACCAGAAAAAATTACGGTTAGCAAGCAACTTCCTCACGAGTCGATTCGGTTTGCTCTGAGTAATGTAGAACTGAACCGATATAGTGGGGAAGTGTTGACAGTCAATCGCGTTGTAGAACCGCCACCTATGTTAAAGTTTATGATTGCGATCGGCACTCTTCATTTCGGTCTTTTTGGCGGAATTTATAGTCGCATTCTCTATGTATTCATCGGCTTAATACCCAGTATTTTATTAATCACTGGTTCGGTGAATTGGGAACGGAGACGGTGGCTGAAGGCAAGACGGGAATCAACATCCCAATTACTGGCAAATCAAACTGAGTCAAATCGGCTTTCTTAGGCAGGATTTACTCACAAGAAAGAAACCGGGTTATTATGAAAAATTGACGATTTTTAACTAGAGATTTATGATTTAACTAGGTTTATGGTTTATGACCCTGAAGCCTGTAAATACTCGTCGGTTGATAGCGAACAATCTGAATTCATATTCGAGTTTAGCAACGCCATCAAAGGCGTTGCTGATTTACGGTATGAAAGGCTAAATATGCCAGTCATAGAAACCTGTATCGACAAAGCTTGGGGATTTAAAACTTATTTTTTTCATACCCTGATTAAGCAACGCCAGATTTTTAAGCCGGAGTGGGTAGCAGTTAAAAATTAAAGTCCTTACTGCCAACAAACAGCAAGGACTTTAATTATTTATTCCTGAGTTTTAAGGACGAACATCCTTACTACACACGTTAAATACTTGCCATTACTTCGCGGGCTGCAGCCAAAGTGCGATCGACATCTTCCTCAGTATGAGCCAAAGAAGTAAATCCCGCCTCAAACTGCGACGGAGCTAGATAAATACCGTGTTCCAACATTCCGCGATGAAAGCGGCCAAACTTTGCTACATCCGACTTTTTCGCATCGTCGTAATTGTGCACCGGGCCCGCCGCAAAAAACAAGCCAAACATCCCGCTAATTTGCCCGCCGCAAACTGCGTGTCCGGCTTCCTTAGCAATTTTCAGCAATCCGTCGGACAGTTTTTTCGTAATCCTATCCAACTGTTCGTAAGTGCCAGGTTTTTGCAGCAATTCCAAAGTTTTAATCCCAGCAGTCATCGCCAAAGGATTTCCCGAAAGCGTACCAGCTTGATACACAGGGCCCGCTGGAGCAACCATCCCCATAATATCGCGCCGTCCGCCGTAAGCTCCCACCGGCAAACCGCCGCCGATAACTTTACCCAAAGTCGTCAAATCTGGGGTGACACCGAATTTTTCCTGAGCTCCGCCGTAGGCGATGCGGAAACCGGTCATTACTTCATCAAAAACTAACAAAGCACCGTTATCTTTGGTAATTTCCCGCAAACCTTCGAGAAAACCCGCATCCGGTACAATAAATCCGGCATTTCCTACAACTGGTTCGAGAATTACGCCTGCGATTTCGCCCGGATATTCGGCAAATAAAGCTTTGACTGCTTCTAAGTCATTGTACGGAGCGTTGAGGGTGTTGGCGGTAGTGGATTTTGGCACGCCCGGAGAGTCGGGAAGGCCGAGAGTTGCGACACCGGAACCTGCTTTTACCAAAAACATATCGGCGTGCCCGTGATAGCAGCCTTCAAATTTAATCAATTTATCGCGTCCGGTGAAAGCTCGCATCAGCCGCAAAACGGCCATGCAGGCTTCGGTGCCGGAGTTGACAAATCGCACCATTTCAATGCTGGGAACGGCATCAATGACCATTTCGGCGAGTACGTTTTCCAACAGCGATGGTGCGCCGAAACTCGTACCTTTTTCTAAGGATTCGTGAAGGGCTTTGATGACTTCCGGGTGGGCGTGGCCGCAGATGGCTGGGCCCCAAGAGCCTACGTAGTCTATGTATTGGTTGCTGTCAACATCCCAAATGTAGGCTCCTTTTACCCTGTCAAAGACTATTGGCCCTCCGCCTACGGATTTGAAGGCGCGCACGGGGGAACTGACGCCACCGGGCATCAACTTCTGGGCTGCGGCGAAAATTTCTTCTGATTTGGTCGTTTTCAAGGTTGTGGAAACCAATGTTTTCTCCTTAGTGAACGTCTGTTGTTGGTAGAATAATTTTATAGCCAGTTCAACATAAAGGTTAGGTCGATTCAAGGAAACTATTCTAGTAGATTTTAGGGTACAAACCAATGAGTAGCAATACTAGCTTGGGTTTTTTAAGCTTTGTCGCACTAGCACCGATCGCCCTAAAGTGTAATAAATTGTAAAATAGTTCTTGACAATTTGCCCATCAGTTGCCCAATCTCCTCTCTTCTCTCTGTGTCCTCTGCGCTCTCTGCGGTTAATTAAAAAAAAATATCCGACACGAAAGCGTTAATTTATCTGAAAAGCTGCAATAAAAGTATGTCTACTAATGATTTATCTAGTTTGAGCCGATCGATCCCAATTGAAAAGATTCGTTACGACGATCGCGGTTTAGTGCCGGCGATCGTCCAAGATTACTTGGATGGTACAGTGTTGATGATGGCGTGGATGAATCGGGAATCGCTGCAAAAAACCCTGGAAACCGGTCAAACTTGGTTCTGGAGTCGATCTCGCGCCCAATTGTGGCCAAAAGGCGCGACTTCGGGACACATTCAAAATGTCAAAGGGCTGCGTTACGACTGCGATAGCGATGCTTTGCTGGTGACAGTGGAACAAATCGGAGATATTGCTTGTCACACGGGTGAAAGAAGTTGTTTCCACCAAGTTGATGGGGAAATTTCAGCACCACCGGGGGATATGTTATCTCAATTATTTGACGTGATTTGCGATCGGCGAGACAATCCTAACGAAACTTCTTATACTTGTAAGTTGTTTGAAGGAGGCGACAACAAAATTCTCAAGAAAATTGGTGAAGAGTCGGCGGAAGTTGTGATGGCTTGTAAGGATGACGACAAAGATGGGATTGCTGGGGAAGTTGCGGATTTATTTTATCACGCTTTGGTTGCTTTGGCTCACCATCAAGTTGATTTGAGAGCAGTTTATCGCAAATTGGGCGATCGCAGAAAATAATGGACAATTAAATCTATACTTAAACCGCAGATTTTAGGCAGATAAACACAGATCAACGCAGATAATTTCCAGAATTGAGAGCGATTTAATGCCATGCAAGTCTAATCTGCGATCGAGCACCGACAATTGGTTGGTAGGGGCGGGTTCACCAACCATATTTGCCACTCACAAATAAGCTGAATAAACCCGCCCCCGCCCCACGCAGAGGCTATATTCTCGCCACTTCCTAGAAAGTAAAAGTAGTGCGAAGAACGCCCACCCCTACAGTGTCATTATCCTTAGTACCTTCAGGATTGAACAACACAAAAGCCCCCGGTGTAATGCTGATATTATCGTTAACTTTGAAACGATAATAAGCCTCCAAATGGTAAGGAGTTGCTTTGTTTGCCTGAAAACGAGCACCGCCCCTTACCGAATCGCGATCCAAAGGCTGTCCAAACAGAATACCTGCATTATTTCCTGATTTTAACATATCTCGGAAATGGAAACCAACCATCCAACTGCTGAAAGTTGTAGAAGCATTGCTTCTTTCAGCATCAGCAACTATCCAACCTCCATAGGTAGAAACAGCAAGTTTCGGAGAAAGCCGCCAGGTTGCAGTACCGCCAAACGAATTCATCCTCACGCCGCCGTTAACAGGTTCTCTATCCTTTCCCAAAATTGAACCCAAATCCGCATCAGATAATCCTGTAGCCAGAATATTCAATTGGTGGCGGCTGTAAGCGTAATTCAAACCAATGTCAATAGTGCTAGTTGGTTTAATCGTTAACTGCGCCGCAGCAATTGTACTTCCCTCAAATAAACCAGCCCCCAACGGAGTAGCTGGAAAGCCTAAATCGTTAGGCAAAGCAGCATTTACACTGCCGTACAAAGCTGTGAGATTGAGCTTTTTAGAAATGTTCCAAATAAAGCCGCCTGCCGATGCCAAACCTGTGCCAGAAGTGCCGCCGGATACGCGCACTACAGGATTGTAACCTGCAAACCTAGAAATAGCTTCTTGCCCTTCTCCTGCAAAAGGAGTGATTGCTTGAAAAGCATCGGAAGTTTCCGCCTTAGGGCCAGCAAATAAAGTGATGCTGTTAGAAACTGGAAAGACATAAAGCAGTTTGTAAAGTTCAACTGTGTTAGCGCCAATGCTAGATAAATTCTGAGGGTTGATTCCGGGAAATTGCGGCTCAAAACTCAGCTTTGCCTGACTGTCAGACAAACCGCTAAATGCTCCTGTTGACAAACCCAAATCTGGCCCTAAGCTGCGAATGTTGTAAGCTTGCAAGCCTGTGATTAATGTGTCTTTGCCGGTGAAACTGGTAAGCAGATTCAAGCGCACTCGGTAATTGAAGACTGTCTGAGTATCGTTGTTATTGTTTTTGGTAGTGTCGGCAACACTAAAAATGGCTTCGCCGCTGAGTTTAGTTGTTGTCGAAAATTGATTTGCTTCTAATTCGGCGGTGCGGGATTCTAAAGCATCGACTCTACCGCGCAAAGTAGCTAATTCTGCTGCAAATTCTTCTTGCAATCTTTGCAATGCAGTTAAGTCTTCTTTTGTCGCTAAATTTCCCGTACCTGCTCTAATCAGCTCTGTAACCTTATCCAAGCAAGCGTTTAAACCGGCGGCGAATTCGTAGCGAGTCATTGCCCGATTGCCTCGGAATGTGCCGTCTGGATATCCCGCTATGCAGCCGTATCTTTCTACGAGAGATTGTAAGGCTTGAAATGCCCAGTCTGTCGGGCGCACGTCGGAGAGTTGTGAGACAGATGTTACTTGTTCGAGTTCGGTAGATTCGGGAGTTTGGCTGTTGGTTGTTGCGGGTTCTAAGGAAGCGCTGTCGGCGATTTCTGCTATTTTTTCGGAAGTTGAGGTTTCTGTTTCGGCAATAACTGGTGCAGGGTTTTGGGCCCGAATCGCAGATGTGGTTTCTGTGATTTCGGCTGGTGTCTGCGGGTTGGGGGCGGGAATCACAGATATTTGTTCCGTGACTTCTCCTGGGGCTGGGTTTGCTGCTTTTTCTGAAGAGATTAATGAGTTTTCGGCTGGATTTACTGCGGTTGATGCTGTTGTTT
>JARCMA010000465.1 GCA_030248405.1 Microcoleus sp. MP8IB2.171 | reverse complement strand
GGCTGTGGCGGTGGCTGGAACGGCTGCGACGGCGATTGCTGCGACTCGGGGCGAGGCGGGAATTGTGGCGGGGGCTGTGGCTGGGGCTGCTGCTGCGATCGGGGCTAGCGGTATTGTGACATTTTGGGGCGGAGATACTATCAGGGGAATTATCTTATTTTTGGTTTCTGGGGTAATTCTTGGGTTAACTGCGATCGGCTTTTTTATCGCTGTTGAACAAATAGAAAAATTGTCGATAACGTCGTTTAGAAAAGCTGATTTAACTGATGCTGTATTTGATCCGGGGGCGGTTCTCGATGCAGATTTTTCCGATGCGCGAGGAGTGCCGTGGTAGACTACACAATTACTGATTTTTTACCCATTCCCGGAATTCTCGCACTGCTGTGGTTGCGCCTGCCGTTTGAGTGCGATCGATAAATTCGTCAACTTTTGCAGTCGGTAGCATTGGGAAAGCCAGGGAAAAATTGCACTCGGCATATTCGCCATTTTGCAATTGATAAAACTTGATGCTTCGTCCGTCGTACCGCCAAATTTCTGGTACGCCTAAATCTGCATATAAATCGAATTGATTTAAGGAACTGCTGGTAATATCAATTTCCAGTGCTAAATCTGGCGGCGGATCTTGAGCAAAGTCTAATTCTGTTCTCCCTCTGACCAGTGCTTCATTCTGGATATAATAGCATGAATCTGGTTCTTTTCCCGCTGCTTTTTTGCGTTTTTTGATCGTCATCGAGCCAAAGGGGTTGTACTCTAGATTGAGTTCTTCTATGAGAGTTACAATTAAGCGATCGATCAGCCGGTTACGATTTTCATGTTCCGGTAGTGGCACCATAATTTCTAATTGACCTTGATGATAAGCAATTCTGGTGGAACGTTTGTTTCCCAGTTCCGCTAGCAGACTTTCATATAATTGCCAACTGATATTGGGCAGTAAAACTCGCTGTTCGGGGGGCGTTGATATTGTTAGCATTTTACTTGGGTTTTAAAGCTTGAGTATATTTTAGTTGATCTTTTTGTTTGCGAACTGAACAAAAAGTATCTGCCGATAGCTGCGGTCATGCGCTACTCTAGTTAATAATAGACTGTGGTCATTAGTCCTTGTGGTATGAAGTTGCGATCGTTCTTTTCTTTTCTCATTGCTGGCGTCTTGGCACTCTTAGGCTTGAGTGCCGGCGGTTTTTACTGGCTGACAACTCACACTCCCCTGAATTTGCTCGCTGGCGGGCCGACAACTACTCCGGCTGGGGCTGTGTTTGTCTCGAAACAAGCACCTTTGTTAGCTTCAATGCTGGTAAATCCCGATCGCCTCGAAGCATTGCGGCAAGTTTTTGCCACTCCCGAAGAAAGAAGTCGATCGCACGCAGAATTTGAGCAAATTAAAAAAAGTTTCCTCGCCAATACAGGCCTGGATTACAGTCGAGATATCCAACCTTGGATCGGTGACGAAATTACCCTTGCCGTAACCAATCCAGATTTCGACGATCGCGATCGCAACAACGGCCAACAAACCGGGTTTCTGCTGGCAGTTTCCTCCCAAAATGCCGATCGCAGTCAAAAATTTCTCACCTCCTACTGGCAAAAAGAATCTCGCAAGGAGAAAACAGTGCAGTCGGAACTATATAAAGGTGTCAAAATATATTATAAAGAGTCACCAATAACTAACCCAAAAAACGAATCGTTTTCGCCTTTCAACCCGCTTTCTCTGCCGAATTCAGCTTTGCCACCCAGCTTTGCAACTGCGGCAATCGGCCGCAGTTCAGCTTCAGGAAATAATCTTAGTTTTGTTTTATTTGCCAACAGTCCGAACGTGCTGCGAGATGCAATTAATAACGTTGAAACAGCCAACCTAAATCTTGAAAATACCCCCGAATATCAAAAAGCTGTGCAGCAGCTAACTCAAGGCAGAATAGCTTTAGCTTTTGTCAATCTCCCGCAGTCAGCAACCGAGCAAAATTCCCCAGTTTCTCTTAATTCCCTCGCAGTTGCTGTCGGAGTCAACCGACGCGGATTGCTGACCCAAACTGCTTTGGTGACATCGCGAGACAACACAGCCGTTCCCACACTCTCCGCACCAGTCCAAGCCTTGCAGTACATACCCTCAGCCAGTCCTTTCGCCGTCGCCAGCACCGATTTAAGGAATTTTTGGACTGATTTTTCATCGGCGGTCTCGACCAACGTAGAAGTCTCAAAATTAGTCGATCGCACCTTCGGAGATATTCAGCAAGTTTGGGGCGTCAACCTGCAGCAGGATATATTTAACTGGGTACAAGGAGAATACGCTTTAGCAGTGCTTCCGAATTCCTCAAATAGTGCTGACTGGATTTTTGTCGCCGAAAACTCTGCTGATTCCCAAAAGGCGATCGACAAACTCGATGAAATTGCCCGCAGCAAAGAATACAGCATCGGCAGCTTTACTCTTAGAAACCAAAAAATTACCGCTTGGACGGAGTTGACAACGCGGCAAAATTATGGTAAACAAAATAATATAAAAAGTGCGATCGAAACCGAGGCAAAAGGAGTTCGAGCCACCGTCGGCAAATACGAAATTTTCACCACCTCAGTAGAAGCAATGGACGCAGCACTAGAAGCCGCTGAAACAGGCTCTTTATTTGCCAATCAAGATTTTCAAACCAGCATTGAACCTCTGCCACTATCTAACGACGGCTATTTTTATTTAGACTGGCCCTCCAGCAGGCCAATTTGGGAAAAACAAATCCCGCTGTTGAGGTTAATTGAACTTTCGGCAAGACCATTGTTCGACCACTTGCGATCGCTCACTGTCACCAGTACGGGAGAAATAACAGGAATTCGCAAAGCTACAATATTTATGCGGCTCAATTAGTCAGTAGTCAGTTGGCAGTGGGCAGTTGGCAGTGGGCAGTTGGCAGTGGGCAGTTGGCAGTTGGCAGTTGGCAGTAGTCATTAGATACTGACTAACAACTAACAACTAACAACTAACAACTAACAACTAACAACTAACAACTGACAACTAACAATTGACTATTCAGGGTTGACTACTATGGGGTTGACTGGTGTTTTTGGTTTCCCAAAATAAGCTTGAAACACGTCTTTCGCGATCGGGGCCGCGGCAACAGAACCAAAACCGCCATTTTCCACAATCACGGCGATCGCAATTTCTGGCTTTTCAGCAGGCCCGAATGCCACATACAGCGAGTGATCTTCCTGTCCGATGACCTCCGAAGTCCCTGTTTTGCCCGCCGTCAGCGGAATCGAACCGTCATTGAGTGCCTGTCCCGTACCCTCGGAAACCACCGCGATCAATCCTTCCTTAACAACCTGAACTGTCGAAGGTTTCATCCCCGTACTTACTCGTTGAGTCTCAGGAGTGCCAGTCATAGATGTCAAAAGATGGGGCTTGACTCGATAGCCGCCGTTAGCGATCGAACCCACCATTACCGCCGCCTCCAAAGGAGTCACCAACACCAACCCCTGACCGATCGACATTGTCACCGTATCGCCCGCATACCAAGGTTCTTTATACATTTGCTCCTTCTCTGCCGGCGTCGGCATTTGACCGTAATCGCCACCGCCTAGCCCCAACAGGCTCAAATCCGTATCCCTGCCAATTCCCAAGCGTTTTCCCCACTTAGAAATTTGCTCGGGCCCCGTACTAATCCCCACTTGATAAAAAAACGTATTGCTGCTGAAAGCCAAAGCATCCCGAAAGCCGATGTCGCCGTAACCGCCACTGTGTTCGTTAAAATCAATTCCCCCCACAGTAATGTAAGACGAAGTACCGAGAATTGAGTCCGGCGAAAATTTGCCCGACTCCAGGCCCGCGACGGAAGTCACAATTTTAAACGTGCTACCGGGGGGATAGCCTTGCATGGCCCGATTCAAAAATGGATTTTGCGGGTCTTGAAGAGTTTCCCACTCATCCTTAGTGATTTTTCGCGTAAACAGATTGGGGTCAAAAGTCGGGTGGCTGGCCATAACTAATACCGCCCCGGTTTTGACATCCAGCGCCACTACTGCCCCCCGGCGGTTCCCCAGGGCTTTTTCGGCTGCTTTTTGCATGGACAAGTCTATGGTTAGCTGCACCGCCTCACTGGGTTTGGGCGGTGTCTCTCCCATCAGCCGTAATTCTTGATTTTGGGCATTTACCTCGATCAGCCGATCGCCCCAAACTCCCGCAATCTTCTGGTTAGAACTCGCTTCTATGCCCATCTGACCGACAATCATCCCCATCGGATATTCCGGATGAGCTTCCAAGTCTGCTGCAGTAGCTTCGCCAATATATCCGAGAACATGAGCCGCCAAACTGCTTTCGGGATAATAGCGGTTCGCTTCTGGCCGCACTTCCACTCCGCGTATTTGTCCCACCTGTTCTGCTAGCGGCACAAACACCTCTGGCGGCATCGCTTGCTTGAGCCGCACCGGTCTGTAGGATAGAGGATCGACCTCTTTTAATTTTTGTAAAATTTCTTTGGCCGGGATTTTCACCAACGGACTCAACTTTTCTGCTGTCGCTTTCCACTCTTCCGGCGTTTGTTCTTTCGGCCACAAATATACCGATCGAGCTAAATTGTTTGCCGCTAGCAGCTTGCCTTTGCGATCAACAATGTGTCCACGATTCGCCGGCATGGGCACTAGGCGAACGCGATTGTTTTCGGCTCGTTCCCGGTTTTGCTTCCCTTGTATCAGTTGTAATTCCACCAGCCGACTAGCGTGCAGGCCCAGCAAACCTGTTGCCACCAGCATTAACACGATCGCCCGGTGTATCGGACGCTCCTGTTTCTTAGGAGTTTCCGCCAGGGTTTTGTCAGGTGAGTGAAATGCTGAGATTGAATAAACTTGTCGTTGCATCATTCTATAGGTAGATGTCAAATCCTAGATTTTAGATTCTTGAATTGTCAATTGTGAAGTATACATCATCAAACCGGGGACAATCGGGCCTTGACTCTTGGGGGAAGTGGAATAATTGATCATTAACTTTTGACTAATCACTAATAACTCATGACTGCTGACTAATCCCCCAAGCACCAAGAAATAGCCAGAAAAATCAAGGCCAGGCTCAGCCAATTAGGGAGGTGGAGCCAGCCGGATAGACCTATAGGTAACAATACCAAGGCCTGTGTCAATAGGGAACCGAGCGCCAACAGCAAGGCTAGGAGTATCAAATTTATCATCTTGACACCGTACAATTTCGGATATGAGTCGATCGCCTGTGGCAGAAATCCGAGTGGCACAAGCGAGCGCGATCTTAGAGGGATTGTCCTGATAGACATAAGGAAGAGAAGCCAGGAGGTTTTGAACTAATTTAAAAAAAATTATTCTTCCTCCACAGTTTGGATTCTAGGGGCTGCGATGGGTAAATTCTGAGTTGTGGTTTTAAGTTGTGACCGAGGAGTATTGACATGTTGTTTAATCAGCGAGCCAATTTGAAAAACGGTGCGCTCTTGGCGGCGATCGCGGCGATCGTCGCCCTACCAGTTTTAGCAGAAACAGCCAATTTCGGCACTTTAACTTTATCGCCAGGTTTTGCAGCCCCAACAGCAGTTTTGAGAGGTTCCACAGGCGGATCGTACTCTCTATCTGTCATAGCCAACGCCGATCGCCACAAAAACAAATGTTTGGGTTTTGCGACCCCAACTCCCGACCACATCATAGTCTTGCAGCAAAACTTTTCAAAACTCACACTCCAAGTCAACAGCGGAGGCAAGGACACGACCTTACTCGTACAAGGCCCCGGTAATGCGGTGCGCTGCGGAGACGATATAGGTCAGAATAAAGATGCTGGCATACTTGATTCAGACTGGCAAGCAGGCTCTTACAGGATTTGGGTAGGTACTCTCGAACCCGGAGTCAAGTCTAACTATACAATCTCAGTACAGGAATAAAACGCAGTGGCGCTGTTGGATGGCGGCAATATAATGTCGTCAAATTCTACCCCACTCTCCCCCCTCCAGATCGACCGCTCACTTCCCCCATCCAGTAAAATGTAAAATCGAAAGTGGCGTGTTTAACCAAAATAGGTAACTCCGAAAGTGCTAAAGACTCTTAGAGCTGACTTCAGTATAATTTTCGATCGCGACCCTGCCGCTCGCAACTGGCTGGAAGTTTTGTTTTGCTACCCCGGTCTTCAGGCCCTAGTGCTGCACCGCCTCGCACACTGGCTTTATGTGTTGGGACTTCCCTTCATCCCCCGCTTGATTTCCCACATTGCTCGCTTTTTGACCGGAATTGAAATCCACCCAGGGGCAACCATCGGCAAAAGCGTATTCATCGACCACGGTATGGGGGTTGTGATCGGCGAAACAGCGATTATCGGCGATTTTGCCCTAATTTACCAAGGTGTCACCCTTGGCGGTACTGGCAAACAAAGCGGCAAGCGTCACCCTACCGTCGGCGAAAACGTAGTTGTAGGTGCCGGCGCCAAGGTACTCGGCAATCTGCAAATTGGCAACAACGTTCGCATCGGCGCCGGTTCCGTCGTACTCCGCGACGTACCATCTGACTGTACAGTGGTAGGGATTCCCGGCCGCATCGTCTATCGATCGGGAGTGCGCGTCAATCCCCTAGAACACGGCAGTTTGCCGGATTCGGAAGCTGTGGTAATTCGCTCTTTGCTCGATCGTATCGAATCCCTCGAACAGCAAGTAAAAAGTTTGCTTCCTCAAGCATCTGTCTCCTTAACTTCTGTTCCCAATTCCCCTTCAGGATTCCCAACTTTAAATCAAACCAGCAATGTAGCTGTAGCTGAAAAAACCCAATTAGCTGTTGCCACCACTTGTCAGTTAAAAGATAAAGCAATTCAAGAGTTTTTTGACGGCACCGGCATCTGAGGAGTGAAAAATTAAAAGTTAAAAATCCCAATCTCTGTTTTTAATTTTTAATTCTTAATTTTTCACGGATTAACCGATCGCACAGACCAATTTCCATCCCCGTCGCGCCGATAAAGCGATCGATTTTGCGGTTCCCCCCGCAACTCCAAAAAATCCACCGTTTCCGGTTCCAACAACAGCAAGCAAAAATTAGGCAGTGGCTCGATCGCATTTGGGGAAGCAGAATCAAAAGCACCAGCATCAGCCTTATCTTCCCCCGGCGCAGGCCAAGCAAACTGCGATCGAGCCGCCTCAGAAAGCTCCTGCCAAGTTGTGCGGCGCGATAAGCACAACTCTGCCTCTGGATAATCTGCCCCTACCAAAACTAGCTTTCCAGCAATCCGAAATTGTTCGCGAGTTTTAGGGAAATACCAGCAAATCTCCCCCCAAGGATAGAGGTTAATTTCCTCAGTCTTTGCACTACGAATATCTGTAATAAACTTTAACTGGTTGGTGTCTTCCAAAAAGCCTCGAAACACCACAGTGCGGTTAGCCGGACGCCCGTCAGCACGAACCGTTGCTAGTTGCAAGTACCGGGCATAAGCAAGACTGCGGTTGCGGTGCAGAGCTCGCGCCAAGGGCGATCGCCAAAGTGCTAAACACATAATTAATAACCTATTATATTAGTAACTGGCAAGTAAGTCGTTGCGAAAAAACAATAGTATCTTGTAGATACTGTCTTGATCTGTCAAGGGGTAGCGAGCAAATAAGTTGGATCGAAAGGCTTTTGGGACTTTAAAATCCCAAAAGCCAAATGCACCAGTTTTCTCATAAGCGCACCAATTACCTGCATTTTGACCTTGCCACGACCCAATAATCGCTCACTCACGGCTTTGAGCAAAGGATTACAACGCATCGCCACCACGGCAGGCATATACAATGCCTTTCGCAGCCGGACATTTCCCGTACATGACAAACGAGTTTTGCCACGCACAGAAGTTCCTGAACTACGCTCACAGGGAGTCAAACCTGCATAAGCTGCCAGTTGACGAGCATTTTTGTGGTTCTTCCTTACTTACTATGCTAAATCAATAGCTAAATTAGTAAAAATATCTGAACAAATATATAGAAAAGTAAATAAAGTCCTTGTCCAGCTTGACATTTGGGCTATTTTAATTGTTAATTATCAAAGAGCCACAAGAGTTTTTGAGAGCGAATTACAGTCATGACCACAAAAAAGGGTACTAAAGTTCTAACAGAGCTCCTGAAT
>JARCMA010000464.1 GCA_030248405.1 Microcoleus sp. MP8IB2.171 | reverse complement strand
GTCTTCAACCCGCGGAGGCGGGTTTTGTTCGTATAGACGCGGTTTCAACCGCCCTGTCTTCTTTTTACGCAATTCCTGCTTAATAAAGGCAAAAAACAGTAAAAATTAAATGATAGAAACAGAGACAGCGCCACAGATGTATACAGTAGAAAATACAGAAGAATTTAACCAGAGTAATGTCACTCAGCGATTAGATATTTGGCTGTCAAACCAGATACCCGACTTATCCCGATCGCGAATCCAAGCTCTCATATCACAAGGCAACGTCAAAGTCAACGACGAAACCTGCACCTCGAAAAAAATATCAGTCAAAACGGGCGATCGCATCCACCTCACTTTACCCGAAGCCCAGCCCACAAAATTACAAGCCCAAGCAATTCCCCTCGACATTCTTTACGAAGATGACAGCCTAATAATCATCAACAAACCAGCCGGATTAGTAGTACACCCAGCCGCCGGACATTCAGACGGAACCTTAGTTAACGCCCTTTTAGCGCACTGTCCGTTAGCAGCAATCGGCGGAGTTCAAAGGCCGGGAATCGTCCACAGATTGGATAAAGATACAACAGGTGCGATCGCGATCGCCAAAACCGACATCGCCCACCAAAACCTCCAAGCCCAACTCAAAATCAAAACCGCCCGCCGCGAATATTTAGGCATAGTTTACGGCGTTCCCAGCATAGAAACAGGCACAATAGATTTACCAATTGGCCGACATCCCACAGACAGAAAAAAAATGGGTATAGTACCAGTAGAAAAAGGCGGCCGCCCCTCCGTTACTCACTGGACAATCAAAGAAAGAATCGGCAACTATTGCTTAATGCACTATCAATTAGAAACAGGCCGCACCCATCAAATTCGCGTGCATACAGCCGAAATAAAACATCCCATTGTCGGCGACCCGATGTACAGTTCCAACCGTTCTATCGGCGTAAATTTAACCGGACAAGCCCTCCACGCATGGCGGCTGACATTGCAGCATCCCCTAACCGGAGAGTTGATTGAGGCGATCGCACCTTTACCCGATCAATTCAACACTCTGTTAAAAATATTGCGCTTGCGATCGCACATTTGATATCTTGGGTAGTTAAAACTGGTAATTTCTATGTCAAAATTTGAGGAACTTTGCAAAGCTTACGCTGCATCCCGGCAAGTATACCGCGAATCATGCGAAGCTTGTCAGGATTTTAGTGAAATTTTTATCAAGCAATTGAGCGATTATTTTGACTGCCCGATTCAAAGCCAAAATCAGAAGTTTGATGACAATGGCATACTGTATTTTGATGGTGCGATCGATGTTTGCGAAAATCCCGAAAATCCCGAAAAGGGCGATCGCGAAACAGTCGAAATATCTTTGAGTGTTAACAAAGTTATTGACAATTTCATTGTCACGGTTTATCCTTGGGGTCACGAATTCAAGATTCTCATTGATGAACCCAGACACTTTGAAGAAGCTTTTGAATACATTTTTGATCTACTCCAATCAGCTTATACGGGTGTAAGCCAGTTACCCTCAGAACCCGATCCTGTACCTTTTTAAAGAATGACTACTTGAAATTATCTGCGTTTATCTGCGTGCATCTGCCTTACATCTGCGGTTGACTTATCAATCAAAAATTGACGCAATAAGTCTAATATACATCCGCTACATCCGCTACAAAATCCGCTGCCGAACTTGCTTCTTTCCCCAAAAATTATGAGTCCCGAGTTTTGGATTCCAAGTTTATCAAAAAACTCAAACCTCAAAACTCAAGACTCAAAACTCTCTCAGCCTAAAAGCCGATCGATTAAATCCATAGCCCGACACAAACAATAGCACCAAGCAGCATCAATTAGCGGCGAGGAACCATCGTGGCAATATTGATATTAGCCAGAGGCACGCGCTGCGGCGCAGTAGCAGGCTTAGGCATATTGCGCGCCATACCCAAATAGTTCGACGGATCGCCAGCCTTCGCCTGCTGTTCTTGAGGAACAAAACGGCGGACACTTGTCTGCCAGATGATTTGCGGGAAGCCAAGCTGCGAACGGTGGTACTCACCGTAGCGGGGCGTCTTCAAGTTGAAAGGAGTTTCCCCTCCAACTCGCTGAGGCAAAATTCGGCGCTGCTGGTAAGGTACGGTATCGTAGCCGAACTTTTCCAGGTACTCATCGCTATTGACCAACTCGTCAATAAAGCCTTGAGGCCCTTTGTTAGCCACTACGATCGACCAAGCAATCTTTTCGCGATCGCTATACACATCCCGGCCCAAAACGCGCTGCACGCACATTTCCACAAACCGATAGTTGCTGTTAGTTTGGTAATTCCGCTCTAGGAAAGGAGCAGAAGTCGCCAAACCGCGAATAAAGTCCCGCACAGTAATTTGGCCGAACTTAAGTTGCGACTCCAAAGACTTTTGGCGGTTGCTCTTGAGGATTTGGTGTTCGCTGTAAATCTGGCGATATCCAGCCCAAATCAAATTTTCCATGTCTCCAGACGAGAGCACATTTTCAGTTGTGAAAATTCTCGGCTGCTCGTCGCTCCCCACTTCATAACCAGCAACGCGCTGGTTTTGGCTCTTGGGGGCGTAGCTTAATAAAGGAAGCGCCACGTTAAAATCTCCGTTATCTCAAATTTCAGAAATAGTTGACACCGTGAGCTGCCAGCATAACGGATACAACTAACCAACATACAGATTAGGGGATTCCCGCAGTCTAAATCTGATTTTCCTGAATTTTTGCAACAATCTGTAACATTTGTTGACTGTTGACTGTTGTCAGTGGGCAGTTGGCAGTTGGCAGATTTTAGTCAACACTCAGCAGTCAACCGTCAACAGTCAACCGTCCACAGTAAAATAAATTACCAGCCCAGAGCCGAATAAAACTCGCTGGTGGCCACTTGATCTCCTGCTGCTTCTGATGTTGCATCCGAGTCTGGTTGCACCCGAATTTCGGTACAAAAAGTCGATGTGCTGAAACCGCCAAAGCGCTTTACCGTACTCGTCCGCATCCGCACGTTCGGATTAGCAAACCAAAAACGCTCGATCGAACTCATCGTCTCGTATTCCGTAATCAGCAGCAGCCCATCCTCATCATCCATCTCAAAACGGCCAGCCACCGGCACAATTTCCGCATAGCCCCGTTCCCGCAACATCAAACCCTGCCGGGGATTTTCAGGATCGGGGACGATCGCGAACACCGTAGACCCCTTATGATTCTCATCATCCTTATCCCACGCCATCGAGCCGTGCCAAGTCACAAAAGCCCCTCCAGCAGCCCGGCTCGGATTGACTTCGTGCATCTTGCAAATCTCCGCCACTCGCGCGTCATCCGCACCTAGCGCCGTTACCTGAATATTTGAATCCCCAATCTCCGCTTGGCGGAAAGCGAGGTGGTGAGTGCTGCGCTGAGAACGCCACTCCCCAGCACTGCTTTGAAAAAACTCCATGGCATCCATACGAACTAGCTCCTTTGGCTTAGGCTTCCCTGTCTTTACGCCTTTTTATGATAAGGCTCCCCCCACTTAGATGTACTTTTGCTACACAAATTAGTCTCAAAATGTCTACTTTGGACATATTGTCAAGGGAATGTTATGATAGTTTACAATGTAGGAGACACAACAAATCCTGCGAAACGTCATTCCGATCAATTTCGCATCAATCTCAGCAAACTGGAGGAGCGATTTATGGATATGCCTACAACCAGCCTCAGCATGGAACAGCAGTTCAAACTTCAAGTGCTGCGCGAAGAAGTCAAAAGGTTAAGCCAAGACCAAGCTCAGGAATACTTGCTCGAAGTTATGCGGCAAAACATGGTAAAAGAAAACCTGTTAAAGCATTGGATGAAGAATATGTGAACTCTTCGAGCATTTCTTCACAAAAATCAGTGGCTTGTATCTGTAAAAAGTACGATCGAGCTTTTAATCATAAAATCCAGAATCCCGCTTTCTCCAAGAAACCGGGATTCTAAATTGACAAAACTTTTACGAGGTTTTTTTGTCCCTACCAGACTCAGCAAATTAAATATTTTTAGTCTCTTAGAAAGGGACTTCGTTTGTGTAGCGATAGGTTAAAACCTGTCGCGGAATCAACCAAAACGGCCACTCACATAATCTAAAGTAGACTCTTCCTTTGGACTTTGGAAAATTACCTCAGTCTTGTCACACTCCACAAGATAGCCAAACCGCTTCCCATCGTCAGAAAGTTTAGCATTGAAAAAAGCAGTCAGGTCAGAAACCCGAGAAGCCTGCTGCATATTGTGAGTAACGATCACAATCGTATACTTCTCCTTGAGTTCCCGCATCAACTCCTCAATCTTAATCGTAGAAATCGGGTCAAGAGAAGCGCAAGGTTCATCCATTAAGATTACATCAGGATTAATCGCGATCGCCCTAGCAATACACAAACGCTGCTGCTGGCCGCCCGAAAGCGAAAAACCGCTTTGCTTCAACTTATCCTTCACCTCATCCCACAAATAAGCTTGTTTGAGCGATTTTTCCACCAGCTCATCCATATCTCCCTTATAATTGTTAACCCTCGCACCGTAAGCAATATTGTCATAAATTGACTTCGGGAAAGGATTCGGCTTTTGAAACACCATCCCAATCTTGCGGCGCACCTCCACAGCATCAATATCAGGATCGTAAAGATTTTGACCTTGGTAATAAATTCTACCCTCTAAACGAAAACCGTCAATCAAATCATTGAGGCGGTTAAAACATCGGATAATTGTACTTTTACCGCAGCCAGAAGGCCCGATTAAAGCAGTAATCTGATTTTTGGGAATCTCCATACAAACATTTTTAACCGCGTGAAAAGCGCCGTAAAAAATATTGATATTTTCTGTCCGTAAAACTGTTTCCGTTTGCTTGTCCAAGTCCATCATCATACAAATAACTATCCTCTCAAATTTTACAAATGACCAATTACAAATGACCCATGACAACTGACAAATGACCAATAACAACTGTCAACTGTCAACTGTCAACTGTCAACTGACTAATACACTTTTTGGCGAGTAGCCCAGCGAGAAAGAATACTCGTCAGCAAAACCATTAACACCAAAATCAAAGATGCAGCCCAAGCCAACTCTTTCTGTGCCTGAAAAGGAACAGTTGCAAATTTGTACACCAAAACCGAAAGAGTAGGAGTTGGCTGATCAAATCCAGCAGGCCAAAAAGGCGAATTCAGCGCCGTGAAAATCAAAGGAGCAGTTTCTCCAGCAGCGCGAGCAATTGCCAGCGTCACACCCGTTAAAATCGCCGGAATTGCCGCAGGCAAAACCACCTGCAACACCGTTTGATAATTTGAAGCACCCACACCAACGGATGCCCATCTGATATCTTGCGGGACGATTTGTAGGGCTTCGTCAGTAGTCCGCACAATCGTCGGCAACATCAGCACAGCCAGCGCCGCGCCCCCGGCAATTGCCGAAAAACCTCCCATATTTACCACGAACAAACCGTAGGCAAATACCCCTGCAATAATCGAAGGAACGCCGCTGAGGACATTAGTAGCAAAGCGCACCCAGCGAGGGATTTGGCCGCTGCTGAACTCCGACAAATAAACGGCTGCCAATACACCAAAAGGAACAGCAATTAAAGAAGCAATTCCTACGGTCATTAACGTACCGAGAATGGCATTGGCGATACCCCCTCCCGACAGTCCCGGCGCGGGCGGCAGCTTGGTGAACAAGTCCAAATTTAGGCGATTAAAGCCTTGTACGGTTACGTAGGAAAGCACGGCAAACAAAGGCAGCAGACTGATTGTCAGAGCTGCTCCCGCCAGTAAAGTCATCGCCAGACCAAACAGCGCTTGCGGGCTGTTTTTAACCTTCTTCAAACTGCCTGTTTTCGATCCAAAAGGATTCTCATCTGAGACGCTATTTGACATAAACTAAAACTATGTAGGAAATTGCGGCAAACTTCTAGTTGTACTTCGCTCTTACTTGAGAAACAATCCACTCTGCCAAAATATTAACAATCAGCGTCATAATAAACAGAATTAGCCCCGTGTACATCAGAGCAGCCACTTGCAATCCCGAAGCTTCGGCAAATTGATTTGCCATCAGAGAAGCAATAGTATTTGCAGGAGCTAGCACAGAAGCACTTAACTGATTGGAATTGCCAATTAACAGCGTTGCGGCCATTGTTTCTCCCATCGCGCGGCCCAAGCCGAGCATAATTCCGCCGACAATGCCGGAAAAAGCGGCGGGTACGAGGACTCTAAAGATTGTTGTCCAGCGAGTGGCTCCCAAACCCAGAGATGCTTGTCGCAATTCGGGCGGGAGACTTGCTAAAGAGTCGCGGGAGATAGCAGTAATAATGGGCAAAGTCATGATTCCCAAAATTACTCCGGCGGGTAACATTCCCGGCCCCACTGGCGCTGTGCTAAAAATTGGCAGCCATCCGAAGTTACCGTTGAGAAACTTTCCGATGTTGGTAATAATGGGAATCAATACAGCAATTCCCCACAAACCATAGACTACGCTGGGTATGGCGGCTAAAAGTTCTACTAAAAAAACTAAAGCTGTACGCACTGGCAGCGGCAAAAAGTCTTCGCTCAAAAAGATGGCAGTCCCTACTCCTAATGGTACTGCAATTAGGAGCGCGATCGCCGAACTGACGATCGTCCCGTAAATCATCGGCAGTGCACCGTACTCTTCTTTAACCGGATTCCAATCACTGCCAAACAGAAAGCCCAAACCGTACTGTTGAATCGCAGGTAAAGCCCTGTAAGCAACGGTAAGCGCGATTACCAGCAAAATTACACCAACTCCTATTCCCAAAATCCGCGTGAGCCAGATAAAGCCTTCGTCTAAAGACTTTTCTGCCCCAGAGCGCGATCGGCTCTCTGATTGAGCGCTGTGATTATCTGAAATCATAGAAAAAAAAACCAAATATATAGTAGCCGAAAATAGCCTGTTTCGGAAAAAGCTAGAAGGAAGCAGAAAGAAAGACCATAAATAAAATCAAAGAGGGGCGGGTTTATTAATCCCCTGAATTTTCAACAAATATTTCTGGTAAAACCCGCCCCTACAGAAATATCTCTCTTTTTTTCTTCCTTCTTCCCTCTTCCGTCTTCCTTCTTCCTTCTTCCTTCTTCCTTCTTCCCTCTTCCTTCAATTACTATTTGGCAACCTCAATCTTGTAGTCTGGGCTGATGCCGTCGGCTGCCAAAGCAACTTTTTCTCTGACGTTTTGGGGCAGAGGAACGTAGCCCAATTCGGCACTAACTTTTTGACCTTCGGTTAAGCCGTATTCCACCATTGCCTCGATGACTTTGGCTTTGTTGGGGTCTGCAACTTTTTTGGGAACGAGCATCCAAGTGTAGGTGACAATTGGATAAGATTGAGCGCCTTCGGGGTCTTCGATAAATGTTCGCAGGTTTTCGGGCAGGGGCGCAGTTGCTAGAGCTTGAGAAGCTGAATCGTCCGTAGGTACTACAAATGTGCCTGCTTTGTTTTGCAAAGATGCAAATTTGACGTTGTTGTTTTTGGCGTAACCGTATTCGATGTAGCCGATGCTGCCTGCTATTTGCTGGAGTTGGCTGGTGATGCCTTCGTTGCCTTTTGCGCCTACGCCTACGGGCCACTGTACTGTTTTGCCCTCGCCTACTGCTTTCCAGTCGGGGCTGATGGCACTCAGGTGTTTTGTGAAGATGGCGGTGGTGCCGCTACCGTCGGAACGGTGGACGACGGTGATGTTTTGGTCTGGCAATGTAACACCCGGATTGGCTGCTGCAATTTTGGGGTCGTTCCACTTGGTAATTTTACCTAGGAAGATTTCTGTGTAAACGTCTCTGGGCAGTTTGAGTTCGGGTACCTCTGGCAGGTTGTAGCCGATGACGATGCTGCCGGCTGTCATGGGGAGCAAGAGTACGCCTTTGTCTGCTGGCACCTTCCCAATTTCCTCGTCTGTCATGCCGGTGTCGCTGGCTCCAAAGTCTACCGTACCTTTGGTAAACTGTTCGACTCCGGCGCCGCTGCCTACTGATTGATAGTTAATTTGTACTTTGGGGTGGATTTTGTTGAAGTCTTGAAACCAACGCTGGTAGAGGGGGGCGGGGAATGAGGCGCCTGCTGCCGTTATGGCTACGTCTGAGGCTAGGGTGAGTTTGTTGTTTGCGGCTGTGCCGGTGGCTGCAACGGGTGATGCTGCGGTGTCGCCGGGGCTGGGGTTGCTGCTGGTTGTGCTGTCGCCGCCGCAAGCTGCTAAGCTGAGGGCGATCGCCACAGCGGAAATTGCTGTTGTCACACGATTCGGATTAATCAGGTTCAGACGAAAAAGCATAGGTATACAAAATCTGCGATCGTTATACGGATGTCCCGCCCTAGCATATCGCGCGAAAGTAAAGGTTAGGTTAAGAATTTTTACATTTAATCACAATTTAATATTAATTAATATTAATGTTATTGATGAGCTTGACGATTGTGAATTTATAAGATATGGGGCAGAGAAATAGTTATGGAAACAAGCAGTCGATCGCCCGATCGCGAAAAATTCCTCATTAAATTATCACAAGATCGAGGCTTGAGAACCAGAAAACCATACAATGGTGGTTGTTTTGACGAGGTGCTAGTATTAAGAATTTAAAAGCTGCGGGCATTGAAGCTTGCCTCGGACAAATGCCTTCTGCCTTATACCTTCTGACGAATGCCGTTTGATGATAATGCCTGCTCCTATTGAATTAATCTGGGCTGTTATTGGTTTGCTCCTGACGATAGGAGGCACTTTTTTGCCTGCATCTGTCACAATTCCGATCGGGTTGTGGGACGATCGAGGACTTCAGGCGTACTCTTTAGGTGTTACCTATCAAATTGGAGCCGTTTTGCTAGTAGGCTGCATGGGGGGGAAAAATGCTGCGGCTCTCTCACAAATTGCCTATTTGGCATTAGGATTAACTTTGTGGCCAGTTTTTTCTCAAGGCGGTGGCATCGGCTATCTCAAAGAAGCGAGTTTTGGGTATTTGCTGGGTTTTGTGCCTGGTGCTTGGGTGTGCGGCTGGGTGGCTTTTAAGGTGGCTTCGCGGCTGGAATCTATGGCTTTTAGCTGTTTGTGCGGTTTGTTCACTGTTCACGCGATCGGCTTAATTTATCTAATTTTTAGTTACTTGCTGATTCCGGGCAAAAAAGTACCTTTATTCGATGAGATTCTAAAATATTCGGTTTATCCCCTGCCGGGACAATTGGCGGTGGTTTGTGCGATCGCAGTGCTGTCATTTACTTTGCGCCGCTTGATGTTTTATTAATTGCGAAGAATGAAGAGGTAACTGGTAATTGTGCAAAATAAGGTTATACTATCATTGCCCAACGGGAGAGTCATCTCGTTGCGGCTGGGATTGCTTTGTTTCACTGCATTCTGGTGACAATAACCAGCGAAATTTGAGTAAATTATCCCATGCCCGATGCCCCCTATTCAATTGCCTAATTCATGCGTTTTAAAAGAAATCCCTTGTTCTGGGTTGCTGCTATTATCAGTTTAGTTTTAGACCACTTGACTAAGTTTTGGGTGGTGCAAAATTTTGACTTGACAGTTCCCCCGCAGACTCAGCCACTGTTACCCGGGGTGTTTCACTTCACTTATGTTGTTAATACCGGCGCGGCTTTTAGTCTTTTTAGCAATGGCGGGGCGATTTGGTTGCGGTGGCTGTCTTTGGGCGTTAGTGTGGGATTGATGGTACTGGCTTGGTTCGGGCCGCGAATTAACCGCTGGGAACAAGCTGGCTACGGTTTGATTTTGGGGGGAGCACTGGGGAACGGGATCGATCGATTTGTTTCGGGCCACGTTGTAGATTTTATCGATTTTAGGATAATTCGGTTCCCGGTATTTAATCTGGCCGATGTGTTTATTAATGCTGGGATTATCTGTTTGCTGATTGCAACTTTTCACAGTGCACCGCCGCCTAGAAATCAGGACGATCGCGATTCTATTTCAGAGTAACTTGGAAGCAGGAAGTTCGGCAACGGATTGTGTAGCGGATGTAACGGATTTAATAGGTGTTAGCTAACTAGCCGTAGGGTTCGTCAGAGGGGAGATTTTTAGTTTATGATCAAAACATTCTGCTCGAAGCAGCACGCTACAATAACTTCGGTAATGGCTTAAAATGATACATGAACAGACTTATTGTTAACACTAAACTTGCTTGCCCGTGACTCCTAATCCATTTGCCCAAGAACGCCTGCTATTTGCCCCAGCAACCCCCGATGCTGATGCTATCCCGACTATTTTTGCATTTCCCAACGAATACACGGTTGGCATCACCAGTCTCGGCTATCAGATAGTGTGGGCAACTTTGGCTGTGCGATCGGATCTTGAAGTCAGCCGTTTATTTACTGATATCCGCGAACAACTTCCCCGAAATCCAGAATTACTGGGATTTTCACTTTCTTGGGAACTAGACTATGTAAATATTCTCAATTTATTGGAATCTTTAGACATTCCGATTTGGTCATCAAAAAGAACTGATAATCATCCAATTGTATTCGGTGGTGGCCCGGTTTTTACGGCGAATCCTGAACCGTTTGCAGATTTTTTTGATGTGATTTTGCTGGGAGATGGCGAAAATCTGATTGACAATTTTATTGATGCTTGTAAAGAAGTTCGTAGCGCCGACAGACAAACTAAATTGCGTCATTTAGCCCAAGTTCCTGGGGTTTATGTTCCGAGTTTGTACGAAGTAACTTATTTGGATGCGACTGAGGGGATTAAATCGATTCAGCCTGTGGATTCGGCAATTCCCAGTATGGTTGAAAAACAGACTTATCGCGGCAATACTTTGTCTGCTTCTACTGTGGTGACAGAAAAGGCGGCTTGGGAAAATATTTACATGGTGGAAGTGGTACGGAGTTGTCCAGAAATGTGTCGTTTCTGTTTGGCAAGTTATCTAACTTTACCATTTAGAACTGCAAGTTTGGATGATTCGCTAATTCCGGCGATCGACCGCGGTTTAGCTGTAACTAATCGTTTGGGTTTGTTGGGTGCTTCTGTGACTCAACACCCGGAATTTGAACAGTTGCTAGAACATTTGAATCATCCGAAATACGACGGCGTGCGGCTTAGTCTTTCTTCGGTACGCACGAATACGGTGACAGTTAGGTTGGCAGAAATATTGACAAACCGAGACAGCAAATCTGTGACAATTGCCGTAGAAAGTGGAAGTGAACGTCTCCGCAAAATTGTTAACAAAAAACTCACAAATGACGAAATTATCCAAGCTGCTATCAATGCTAAGGCTGGCGGTTTAAAAGGAATTAAACTCTACGGGATGGCGGGAATTCCTGGTGAAGAGATGGAGGATTTGGAGGAGACTGTGGCGATGATGCGGGCGATTAGAAAAGCCGCTCCCGGTTTGCGGTTGACTCTGGGATGCAGCACTTTTGTCCCGAAATCTCACACTCCTTTTCAGTGGTTTGGAGTGAATAAAGATGCGGAGAAGAGGCTGAAGTTTTTAGATAAAGAATTGCGGAAGTTAGGTTTAGAATTTAGACCTGAAAGCTATAATTGGTCGGTGATTCAGGGTTTGTTGTCAAAGGGCGATCGGCGGTTGTCTCGGCTGTTGGAATTGGTGCGGCATTACGGCGATACTTTGGGTAGTTATCGGCGGGCTTTTAAGGAGTTGCGGGGAGAGTTGCCGGAGATGGATTTTTATGTTTTTCAAGAGTGGGAATTAAATCAGATTTTGCCTTGGAGTCATTTGAAAGGGCCGCTACCGGAGGCGACTTTGAAGAAGCATTTGGCTGAGGCGATGACTCATTTTAAAACGGATGATTTGCAGTTGACGAGTTAGGAAAGAGGAGGCGAAAGTCTACACAAACGAAGATCGGACGTATGGTTGAAACCGCGTCTACACAAACGAAGATCAGACGGCGGTTGAAACCGCGTCTACACAAACGATGTCCGCCTCCGCGGACTGAATAAAATAACGTAATTTTAATTAACCGCGCGGTATTCAACCCGCGGAGGCGGGTTTTGTTTGTATAGACGCGGTTTTTAACCGCCCGGTCTTCTTACAATAGGAGTTAAAAAATGCCTAAAAGTTTACCGTATCATGACTTTTTGACCCACATTCCGCAGATGTGATTCATGTTACTGGTATTTTTGAAAAATCAAACCCATCAAACTTTTTTAGTCTAACTTTTTTAACTTTAGTGTCTACTT
>JARCMA010000057.1 GCA_030248405.1 Microcoleus sp. MP8IB2.171 | reverse complement strand
GGCGTGGAGTGCGCCCTGCTCCAGGGCGCACTCCACGCCGGGGTATTGGGCGGCTATGCGACAGCGCTGGGCTTTGCCGACAGCGGCCGCCGCCTGGCATCGCTGCCACGCGGGCTGACCGCGGAACTGCATCGGCGCAGCTACGACCTGCCTGCCGAATCGATGTGGGTGCGGAGAGCCTTTGTGCCGTGGGCGTAGCTGCACTTGAGGCCGAACTGCATCCGCCGGTAAACATCCTCTGCATTCCAGTGTTTTTCGGCATCAGCGCGCACAGTCTCCAGCGCACCGCCAAAAGTTCCATCGGGATTGGGCGATCGTTCCCAAATGTGGCCTTTGTCTAAATGGGTGTGCATATCCACAAAACAAGGCCAAACTAAGCCGCCCTGCAAATCTACAACTGAGATATCTCCAGAGGAGGATACAGGCTTTGTACCTGCTGGGATAATTTGGGCGATCGCCCCTGCTGCAATTTCCAAATCCACCAAACAAAAATTGTTCTCACTCCCCGTTGTCGCCACAGTAGAAGCTGACGGGGCGATCAATTTCATCTCTAGAAGAGACGCGGGTACACGACCATTTTTGAGCAAATAATTAGATGTACTTGGCAACATTAATTTTGTGAGTTAGTATTTTGTTGATAATTACTGGCTACCAGTTGTAACTATAACAACCCTTGCAGGAATTGTGAACATCTCTTTTCCCCTCTTTCTCTCTTTTCTAGAGGCTCTGCGTCCTCTGCGCCCTCTGTGGTTACTTCAAAAAAATCTCAGGCACAAATGAAATAGAATCGCTAAAGAAACTTGGATTAAATAGGTAGCTTTGCGGTTGGTACTCCCGCCCTGATCGCTGAAGCAAAAATATAAAAATTTTATATTTTCAGGACAGCGCGAAAATCAGCGTCACGAGTTTGGCTATGCCGGATACTTCCAGATCATGAATCCTTTTGCTATCATAAATCACTGCTTCAAATTGCAATTTCACTTTCAACTAACAGCAGCATCCATAGCAAGAGCCAAAAACAACTGTGTCAAAACCCAAGCATATAGTTTTAACATCCCATCCCGACAGATCCGGCACAAAACCTCATCCCATTTACTGGGGAGAAATCGATCCGCTGAAACGGGGGCCTGTGATTGGTAGCCTCACAAAATCGTCTCACCGGAATGCGATCGGCACTCATTCGGGTTCCTACTCTGTTTATCGCGCGCTAGCAGTTGCTTCCGGCGCACTCCAAGCAGATCACCGCCCCGATTTTACCAACACCTCTCCGGCCGCACACATCGGGCCGCACCCGAGTTGGGGCGATCGCAATTTGATTGTTTCTCTCGATCCCTTTGGGGGTTTGGTCAGCGAAGTTTATACTTCATTTCTCCAGCAGGGATATGATATTCGACCGACAATTGCTGTCACTAAAGCTCACATTAATATGCCGGAATTGCAAGATGCCATCGCTAAGGGGCGAGTGCAAATTGATGGCAAAATAGTCAAAGCAGGTGGCAATTTAGCAGTAACTAAAATTGCGATCGACCCGGTGTGGTATTTGCCGGGAATTGCTCAGCGGATTGGGGCCCAAGAAAGCGTTCTCCGCCGTGTCCTGTTTGAGCAAACAGGGGGAATGTTCTCGGATTTAGTGACGCGGCCAGACTTACACGTTTTCTTGCCACCAATTGGCGGAACTACGGTTTATATTATTGGCGATGTCGCGAATATTTCTGACCCGGATAAGCAGTTGGCGGTACGGGTACATGATGAATGCAACGGTTCTGATGTCTTCAGTTCCGATATCTGCACTTGCCGCCCTTATTTGGTACATGGGATGGAAATTTGCATCCAAACGGCACAATCAGGCGGTTCTGGGGTAATTGTTTACTTCCGCAAGGAAGGGAGAGCTTTGGGGGAAGTGACTAAGTTTTTGGTGTACAATGCCAGAAAACGGCAGGAAGGCGGCGATCGAGCTGATGCCTATTTTACTCGCACTGAATGTGTCGCCGGAGTTCAAGATATGCGGTTTCAAGAACTAATGCCAGACGTATTGCACTGGTTGGGTATCTCTCGCATTGACAGTTTAGTTTCCATGAGCGATCTCAAATACAATGCTATTATCAATTCTGGCATTCAGGTGGTCGATCGCATCCCCATTCCTGAAGATTGGATTCCCGCAGACGCACAAGTCGAAATTGTCGCCAAAAAAGCCGCCGGCTACTACACGCCAGACCCTGTGCCAGATGCTACAATTCTTGCAGAAGCGATCGGACGCGATTTAGGAGATTAAGAGGGCAAAGACGCGACCGATGGGACGCGAACAATCGCGTCTTTGCTAAACAAAATTTATTGCTGGTTTTTGATCAGTCAGGGTAGGTTATGGCTAATTTGCGTTCTAGTGTGATCGTAAAAACAGATATTTGCGGATATACCGTCAGAGTCAAAAAATTATCTCAGTCGGACTTAAGTAGTTTGTTAAACGAGCATAAAACTTTTGTTTCAGATATTAGCGCCAGAAATGAAGGCAGCGTGATTAAAGGGGAAGGTGATTCATTTTGGATAATTTTTCCCAGCGTCACAGCAGCGGCGGTAGCAGCCATAGAAATGCAGCAAGAATTGAGAACGCAACAATCTAGCAAGGCGAACGATGAACGATTGGCTATTCGCGTGTCTATTACATTAGGAGATGTCTTGCATCAAGATAAAGATATCTTTGGCGATACGGTGAATTTAACAGCGCGCATAGAATCAGTAACTCCGCCGGATGAAATATATTTGTCCCAAGCAGCATGGCTGGCGCTCAACAAAGCAGAAGTGCAAACGTCTTTTGTCAACGAGTTTTCTTTGAAAGGGATGAGCGAACCTGAAAAAGTCTACAAAGTTGACCAAAGTTATAAAACGCGAATCATCAAGAATCAAGCAATAATTAAAGCAGATTTGAGAGGTTTTATTGCTTATCAAGAATCTAATTCTATCAAAGATGTTGAATATTTGCTCACCAACTTTGATACTTTTGAAAAAACAATTTGCGAAGAATACGGCGGCACAATTCGGAGTATTGTTGGGGATTCGCATTTGTTGACTTTCCCGGAAGCTCACTCAGCCTTAGCGGCAATGGAAAGTCTGTGCGAGAATTGGAAACTTTTTATTGACGCCAATCAAATACCTTGTGGCTTGTCGGTGGGAGTTGCGAAGGGAAATCTATACATATTTAGGTCTTGCACTTACGGAAAAGATATTAACATCGCCGACAGGCTGGAAGATTTAAGTAAAATAGTATCTCCGGCTACTGAAAAAAATTCGGTGATAGTTTCCGATCAAATAAAACGCGAAGTCAGCGGCTCGAAGTGGGAATATAAGCTGATCAAAATCGATAAAAATGCGATTTTAGATAATCTTTTAGATTACAGTCAGTTTGACTTTTTTCAAGAAAACGATGTTTACCGATGTTTGGTTGTATGAAGTTGCACAATATTGAACTTGAGACTGTAGAATATCTGAGAACGCCGGCTGCTATTCGTCAAAAGTGCGATCGGCTTTTTGATTTAGCCCGCCTAGACAAACTCCGCTACTTCCGCGTCGATTTATCCCAACTCGACAAAGCAGCAAATTATGTAATTGACACAACGCGCCAACAGTATCCCGATTTTAACATTCCCTTTCACAGTCGCTGGCGGCATTTTGAAGCTGGCAACCTGCCGCGACTCGCCGAATTGGATGCAGCTTTAGCAGAATTTTCACTCATAGAGCAAGCTAAGATCAAATTTGATTTAGCAATTGTCAGCGTTTTGCTCGATGCCGGTGCTGGTGCAGATTGGCAGTATTGTGAACCAGAAAGCGGACAGGTTTACCGCCGTTCTGAAGGGTTAGCAATAGCCAGCTTGCGGATGTTTTGTCAAGGTGTTTTTTCCAGCAATCCCGATTTTCCTTGGCAAGCTGATTCTCGCGGACTTTCTCAATTAAAACTAGAAACCTTAGCTGCGGGATTTCAGGTAAGTCGAGACAATCCGCTAGTTGGTTTAACAGGCAGATTAGAATTATTGCAGCGTTTGGGAAATGCGATTTGCCAGCATCCATTATTATTTGGCAGCGAAAACCCGCGTCCCGGCAATTTAGCAAAATACTTGCTAGACAATCGGGTTTCTGGAGTCAAAACTGTGAATGCTACTGAAGTATTGAACGCTATTTTAACAGGTTTTGGGGAAATTTGGCCGGGAAGATATGCAATTGGTGGCGTTAATTTAGGCGACGTTTGGCAGCATCGAGCTTTAACAGGAGAAAATCTGGGAGATGAATTCGTGCCGTTTCACAAACTCTCGCAGTGGTTGACTTATTCGCTGTTGGAACCGCTGCAAGAACTTGGTTTAGAAGTCGCGGGATTGGATGAGTTAACGGGATTGCCGGAGTACCGCAACGGCGGTTTGTGTTTGGATATCGGGCTGCTGCAGGCAAAAGATTCGGCTATTTTTGAGCAGAGTTACTTGCCTGGTTCGGAAGTTATAGTAGAATGGCGATCGCTGACTGTGAATCTTTTAGATAAAATTGCCACAGCTATTCGAGAAAAGCTGCATTTGAGTGCGGATCAATTACCGCTGGTGAAGATTTTACAAGGAGGAACTTGGGCTGCGGGGCGGAAAATTGCAGGGGAATTGAGGGCTGGCGGAGTGCCACCAATTCAGATTGAAAGTGACGGTACTGTGTTTTAGAAGCAAGAAGCAAGAAGGAAGAGGGAAAATTATCCCTCTTCCAACTTAAAATTCAAAATTCAAACCTGAAAACTATTCCTCACACTACACTCCCACAAGCTGCTTAGCGGCAAGTGCGATATTTGACGTGATACACTAAACCGCGATGAGCCAAATCGAAGGAGTCAACCGTGGCCATACCGGCACCGCGGGCTGTCATTGCAGCATTTACTCGCATATTTACACTGTCACCACAGCGAGACCAAACATTAGCTACAGTGGCTAAGCTATCTCGAACGTTGTAGTTAGTTTCTCCGCTTAAATTCCGATTAAAAACTGGGCCGCGGCTTCCTGCGAAAAAGTATTCTGCTCGCAGGTTGCCTGTGGTTTGAGGAGCAATGTAGCCGCGGTAATCAGCATCGTAGATAGAAATTTGGAAGCCTTGGGGTACTTTGATGGGAATGCTCAGATTGCAGCTTTTCCGCCTTTCTGCTGAGACATTTCCCAGGGCTGCAAACTTGTCAAATAGGATGGTGAGTTCTTGACCGTCGGGGCTGACGCTGACGCTGGCGGAGCGGTCTGGGCAGCCGCTACCGCCGTAGCTGGCACCTAATATTTGAACTACTGGATTGGCCAAGGCGGGGCTGATAGAAGCGGTCATTAATGCTGTCGCCAGCAAGAGTTTTACAAACTTCATGGATGTTCTCCTTAATGTGTTTTTGTTAGGACAACTCTGAAAAATTCAAGGAATATTGAGGCGATGCTCTTCCAATTAGAAGATGGCAAGCCTTTACTGAAAAGGCAGTCAGATTCTGAATGAGCGCTAGATATATGTACCTAGAGCAGTTTTTTTCAAGTAGCATTATTTTATTGATTAATGCCTATTATGTCCTGATACTTTCTAAGATTCATCCCGTTTAAGGACTACTCCGGAAGATTTTTTAGGAAAATATTTATCTTTTTTTTTAAATAATTTTCGGGAACAAATCTCTGGTTTTTGGGTCGGCGCAGGGCAGATGAATTGTTGGTGAGTAGTGATTTTTATTCCGTCGTTATTGGCTGATAAAAGACGCTGGAATTCGGGAATTAGAGCCGCCGTTGCTGTAGGAAATGAATCTGTCTGGTGGCGGGGAACGAGTAAAAAGAGACGATATTTGTATTTTCAGGCAGATTCAGGAAAGGAGAATTATAATAAATAAAATTAACTCTTTAAAAAAGATGAGTGCTAAAGTTACTGTCATTGACCATCCTTTGATACAGCACAAGTTAACTCTGATGCGGCAAACTCAAACGAGTACGGCTAAATTTCGCCAACTGCTGAAAGAGATTGGGATGCTGCTAGCCTATGAAGTGACGCGAGATTTGCCGCTAAAATACGAACCAATAGAAACGCCGATCGCCAAAATGAATGCACCGGTGCTGGCTGCTGAAAAGAAAATTGTTATTATTTCGATTATGCGTGCAGGTCAGGGACTGTTAGATAGTATTTTAGAGCTGATTCCGTCTGCGAGGGTAGGACATATTGGTTTGTACCGCGATCCGACAACTCGGATGGTGATCGAATATTATTTCAAAGTTCCCCAGGATATTGAACAGCGAGATGTTTTAATTGTTGATCCGATGCTGGCTACTGGTAATTCAGCAGTGGCGGCAGTGGATAGGCTGAAAGAAGTTAATCCGAAGTCTATTAAATTTTTGTGCTTGCTGGCGGCACCGGAGGGACTTAAGCACTTTCACGAACAACACTCTGACGTGCAGATTTATACGGCGGCAGTTGACGAGTGTTTGGACGAGCACGGCTATATTGTACCCGGACTCGGAGATGCGGGCGATCGGCTTTACGGCACTCTGTGAATTCAATAAAATTATTTTCTGCTGTATATGCCAATACATTCATTTAAAAATAAGTTTACTAACATAAGCATTGGTTTGATAGTGCCATACAATGTAAATTGTAAAATTTTAATGTCAGGAAAAGCCTATATATAACAATGGTTGTAGGGTTTTCTTACATTAAATTCGTAAATTGCATGATCTAGATGTATTTACTGCATATTGTCGATCAAGTCTCTGCCTTTAGTGTAATTAATTGCAAGAATTAGTTATTAAAATAGATGTATGATGCTAACCGTTTGCGATCGACTACTAACATTTTTTGACGAGGGAAAAAACAATGGAGACTACAGCACAGAAAGAAGCCCCAACTCAGCCTGTTGAGGAAGTGAAAATTCAGAATATCAACAGTTTGGAGTTTGAGCTTTGGGCTAAAGCAGTGAAACGCCAGATGATTGCAGCACTCTCTAAAAAGGGCGCGATTTGACATCTCTGGGTTTTTTGTGCACACGTTGTGTTAATTAATTAAATTAACAAAATTTTTGTCTGCATTGTTGTCCGAGTTTGAGAGGAGTAAGGGGAAGAGTTTTGAGATTGCGCTGCTTTCGGAGTTACGGGAGGGGCAAAAGAAAGAATTTTCCTTTTTCCTAGTTTTGGACGTACAGGTGGAAGGAAGCCGGGTTTTTTTACGAAAATACTTCTGTTGCGATCGGCAGAAATGGTAAAAAACCCGGTTTCTTTGTGTTAAGAGTGCGTCCGGCACTTTTCCCTCTACCGAATGCTCGATCCCAGATTACCAGAAAGAATTGGTTTAAAGCCTCTTCCTTCTAGGGAGAAATTAAAACAAGACTATTCATTACTCGAATCCTCGGACTTCCAGGTAGAGGTCGCCCTCAACTGTCAACTGTCAACTGTCAACTGTCAACTGTCAAGATCGCTTGTCAACCGCCGCCAGCAAGCGCAGACTTCCGTCTTGAATCTGCACTGCTTTCACCGTTCCCACAGCAACTCTTTGTTGACCGTTAGCCATCGCTACCTCAATCTTAATCTTGGGGTCAGCCTGTAATCCCAGCCGCCCCCAGAGCCACTTGACTTGAGTAGCAGGAAAAGAGCGCACTTCTACATCAGAAAAGGGCGAATTAACCCAGCGGCTACCGTCGTAAAAACTCGCTACTTGCACCTGATACCAAACTTGTTCTCCGGTCAATTTTAACTCGTTGTTCGGTTCGGGTTCCAGCCACTCAGCGGGATTGACACTGCTAATTAAAGTAGCAGAACCCATAATTTGACTTTTGTGGCTTTCTAGATTTTCAGCCTGAGAAACTGCTTCCTGAAGTTTGTTGACCAAATTCCGAATTCGATTTCTTGTTTCGCTGTCAGTATTTGATTGCTGGTCGAGCCAATTCATCGCCTCGCGAGTTCCGTCTTGAGAAGCTACAATCAGAGCGCCCCAAGCCTTGACATCGGCGTCAGCGGCATTCACTCTCAAGGCGGCGTCTATGCGGTTCCAGATCCGCCCGCCGTCATTTTTGAGGGTGGTGGCTATTTCGTGACTGTTGCTCGGATCGGCTTCAAATACTTGCAAAGCTTGGCTCCAGCGGCCGTCGATCAATTCTGCGAGAACTTGTTGACCGGGACTGGCCCAAGATGCGATCGCCTGAGCCCGAGTAATTTTAGCGTGAAATTCGATCGTTTCTAGCTGAGCTTGCGCGACTGCGGGCCAATTTTTGCCGGCTTTCCCCTTCGCCACACGCATGACATTTAATGCTGGAGACCACAGCCCACTTTTTGCCAGCCGCAGCCCGTTTTTATAAGTCTCGTCATTGAAGGCAAATTCTTCTAAAGAAATCGCGGTTAACTGAACTGGGTTCGGCAGAAATTTGCGCGGGCCAATTTGATAAAGGGTAAATTGCGGCTCTAAACCAACTGTTTGGTCGATCGCCAACTGTGGGTTTTCTCCCTTAACAATTTGCTGCCAATTCGGCGGTTGTCCAGCCGCACTCGCCCACTCCAACAGCGGCATTAAATGATTTTGGCTGGGGTTGTAGCGAACGACTTGTCCGTAGGGAATTTTCTTGTCGCCCCGCTTTAGTTGACCGCTGACATTAAACCAAATGCCAGAGGCGGGGGGCTTTCCGTCAAAGCGGCGCAGTTCTGTTAGGGGTAGCGACTGATTCGAGACTTGATTGTCAGATGTAGAGTCAGCTAAAGAAGCAATGACAAAAGATTCCGCCGGGCCTTCTACGTTCACAGAACTTGCTAACTGAAAATACTGCTCTTTATCGGAACTGCGATCGGGCAACTGTACTCGCTTGTACACCCGAAGTTCGAGAATTTGGCGGCAAGGATTTTTGCAAACAGTAGAAGCCTTAACAGTTCTTTCTACCATCACCGGCAATAGCAAATCGGAAATAGAATTATCGCGGGATTGATCGACGGGAAGAGGCAGGGGTTCTCCGGTTAGGAATCCCAATTTGCGGATGCTGGCTTTGATTTGATCGAGAGTTTGGATCGAATCTCTGCTACCTGTAGGCAGGCGCGACCATTCCGGCACAAACTGAGAGATCAACTTGTTGCCATTGGGATCGACAATTAGCTGATAACTCAGCCAAGCGCCGCCTCCCATCAAAGCTGCACAGCAACCCAAGATGCTGAGGGCTGTCAAATTAGCTATCAGTCTTTTCCAGGGATATCTGGCGCGAGTTCGGGGAGTAGGTATTGGAAGCTGGGACTCTTGAAGATTTTTGGGGCGTCGGGTTTGGCGACGGCGTCTTGTCGGAGGAGGAGCAACTTTGCGATTTTCTGGGGGTTTGGCTCGATTTTTTGAGGGGTTAATTTTGTGTTCCATCGTCCCATTTTAGAATTTAGATTTTAGAATTTAGAGTTTAAAATTGCAATAGCCGATCGTACTGCCGACCTATGATATCCCAAGTGTATTGCCTTTCAACGAGCGATCGCGCGTTGACAGAGAGCTCCTGTCTTAGCTGCTGATTTTCAAACAAACTGGCGATCGCTTCAACATACTCCTGAACTTCGTTTGCCCGCAAGGCCCTTGTCGGTTGTGGGCCACCACCATCGACGGCTAAACCCTCCAAACCTCGATCGCTCGCAACCACGGGAGTTCCCGCAGCCATCGCCTCCAAAGTTTTATTTTTAATCCCGAAACCAATCCGCATCGGTACCACACAAACTGCAGCCTGATGCAAATATTCTGCCACCCTTTGCACCCGACCTACTACTTGAATTCCCCGGAGTTTCCCCAAGGCGAGCACTTCCGGGACTGGCGAAGCCCCGACTATAGTGAGGGTAGCATCGGGATATCGCTGCTGCAACGAAGGCAATATTTGCAAACTGAGAAATCTGGCGGCGTCAATATTGGGCAAATTGTTCATTGCGCCTGCAAAGATTAAGGTGTGTCCTCCCGGATCGATCGACCGGTACGGAAATTGGGTTAAATCCACGCCGTTAGGAATTACATCTATGGAAGGTACAAAAAAATCTTGTTTTCCTCGCACCTGAACCGGAGGCAACAGTAATTCTAGGAGTTGCTCTCTGTCTGTGGATGTTGTCGCGACAATGCGGGAGAATTTGGAACAGTAGCGTTTTTCGTAGCGCGCGAGTAGCGGTAAATTTAGTCGATCGCGCAGAGGTTTTTGGGAAGTGCCGGTGATTAACATTTCCCTGCAAGTTCCCCAAACCGAACTGTGAATATTTACCACTGTCAGCAGTTTTTGCCGCCATTCTGGACGCACGTAAATCTCGTTAACGCTGTGTTCGCAGGTAACAGCATCGCATTTGCCCTCGTTTACCAAATCGTCAGCCCAATTCTGCATTGCTTGAGAGTAGCTTGAGATCACGTTTGGAGGTGTCCCGGATAACAAAAATTGACTAAAACGTCGGATTTTTCCATCAATACCTGTTGAAATTGTCTCATAAGTCTCGAAAACTGCCAATTCTTTAACTTGCTGCCGCAATGCGTCGATTTGTGCGTCGGTGACATCGGGCGATCGCAAAGTGCCGAGAATTACATCATGTCGCCGGCTCAAGTATTGTAATAAATTAAAAGTCCTTACCTGAGTTCCTCCGCGGCTTGGCGGGTAGGGAAAAGTCGAGGAAAGCATCAAAATCTGCATGGGATATTGGATAAATAAAATTGCCGCTGTCGCGATAAGATTGACTGATAAAACTTTTTTAACAATCTTCTCACTATGGACGAATTATCTGTCAAAGCGCTGCTCGAAGACTTAAAAAACTCCGAAGAAAGCGTGCGCGATCGGGCAACTACAGAACTCTGGCGGACTTGGTTTAACCAGAAGGGTGATTACGGGATGCAAATTCTCAGGCGATCGCAAGTTTCGCTAAGTGCAGGCGATGTTCGCCACGCTTTGGATTTGCTGACGAAACTGATTGCTCAATCGCCCGATTTTGCTGAAGCTTGGAATCGGCGCGCCGTACTTCACTATACCCAAGGAAATTATAAAAAGTCGATTCACGATTGCGAAATTGTCCTCAAATTGAACCCGGTACATTTTGGGGCGCTGCACGGTCTGGGTTTGTGCTACGCTGCCCTGGGAGAATACATAAATGCTATTCAAGCTTTTCGTCGCGCTTTGGAAATTCAACCTTTTGCTTTGGTGAATCAAAAGTTAATTCTTGAATGTACGGCTCGTTTGAGTTAAAATCAACTGTGGAGTGAAGGAAGAAGGAAGAAGGAAGAAGGAAGAAGGAAGAAGGAAGAAGGAAGAAGG
>JARCMA010000008.1 GCA_030248405.1 Microcoleus sp. MP8IB2.171 | reverse complement strand
CTGTTGTGTCATATGCGCTACCTTAAGTTGGTGAGAAGGCTGACTCGAACAGATGATTTGTGGGAGTTGAACAATGCCGATCGCCCGAAGAGCGTCTCTTGCACAAAAGCTTAACTGTTGTTCTCAGTTTATCCCAAGAGGGGGTCGTAGTGCTGCACTACTAAGGAAATATTCTGCCAATTGGAGGATGCCATCACTCTCGATATATGATCAAATATGGATTTTTGACTTTTTTGGATAAATTTCTTAAGGAAAAGAGTTTGCCGCAACTCAACAGTATTAAATTATACTTTGCCCAACTATTAAGGAGTTAAACGGATGAATTCTGTCGATCGGGCTTTTACTCCAGCTCTGGAGTTGGCGGAGTCGATCCGCAACCTGGAAGTGTCGCCTTTAGAAATTGTCAATCTTTACTTGGAACGGATCGATCGATTAAACCCTGAGCTTGGCAGTTATTTTACTGTAACGGCCGAGCGGGCGATCGCCCTAGCTAAATCTCAAACCGAAAAACTAGCTGGGTTAAACAAGCCACAGGAATTGCCACCTTTTTTCGGAGTGCCGATCGCCATTAAAGACTTGACACCAGTTACCGGCGTTCCCTGCACCTACGGCACTCAGGCTTTGCTGGGTAACATCTCTGCCTACGACGAGTCAGTAGTATGGCGGATCAAAGCAGCAGGATTTAACATTCTGGGCAAAACAGCAACCTCTCAAATTGGCTCATTACCTTACACCGAACCCGAAGGTTTCCCGCCCGCGCGCAATCCCTGGAATTTAGACTATACGCCCGGAGGTTCTAGCGGCGGCTCAGCGGCGGCCGTAGCGGCGGGTTTATGTGCGATCGCCCAAGGTTCAGACGGTGGCGGTTCGATTCGAGGCCCGGCTTCCGCCTGCGGTTTAGTGGGCATTAAACCCTCGCGGGGGCGAGTTTCCTGGGCACCAGTCGGAGATTACCTCAGCGGCATTTCTGCCAACGGCCCACTGGCGCGCACTGTAGCTGACGCCGCCGCACTTTTGGATGTGATGTCAGGCTACACAACAGGCGATCCGTACTGGCTTCCAGATTCAAATCCGACGTTTCTAGAAGCTTCCCGTCAAAAGGTGGACAAACTGCGAATCGCTTTTTCTACCGAGGTTCCCCCGGTGGGCGAGGCTGCGGCTATCTGTCAACAAGCGGTACTCGAAACCGTCAAGTTACTGACAGATTTGGGTCACGATCTCGAACCTGGATGCCCCGATTTTACGGGTTTAATCGAACCGTTTACCGCAATTTGGCAGTCTGGGGCGGCTGCAAGCGGTATTCCAGGGCTTGCTTTGGAACCGATGAATCGCTGGCTGTTGGAAAGAACAGTTTCGGCTGGGGAATATTTGCGGGCGGTGAATCAAATGCAGGTTATTTCACGGCGGATTGTGGGATTCTTTGAAAAATTTGATGTGTTAGTTTTGCCCACTTATATGCACTCGCCAATTCGCATCGGCGAGTGGGCGGATTTGAGTTGTGAGGAAACTTTGCAGCGGATTATTAATTGGGTTGCTCCTTGTCCGCCATTTAATGCTAGCGGTTTGCCTGCGATCGCACTTCCTGCTATTTTAGATAACAACGGTTTACCCGTGGGTATTCAAATTATCGGGCGGCCGGCGGCGGAAGCAACTTTAATTGCTTTAGCGGCGCAGATGGAAGCGGCGAAACCTTTCCCGGTGTTAGATTTTAAATAGAGAAAGGTAAGGGATAAAAGCACGTTTCCCTTTTTTATGGGTATTATTCCAAATCAGGACTTGTGTGCGGGGAACTAGAAACCAGGTTTTTTTTAGAAATTTCTCGTCATCAAACCCATATTTTACCAAGAAACCCGGTTTCTCCCGCCCAGTCCAACTTATTACCAATTACGCTGTAAAATATTGAGAATACCTCTTTAGATTGATAGATATTTTGAGGGTTTTATTTTAAAAGTGGTAGCAGTTCGCTGCCAATATGTAGGGTAAAAAATTCATGTTAACTTCCGGGCCAATTACCGCCCCTGTTCCCGTTTTCCTAGTTCTTTTAGCAATCATGCTACTCGCGCCGCTGTTATTTGAGCGCTTGCGGCTGCCGGGAATCGTCGGTTTAATTATTGCAGGCGTAATTGTCGGGCCCAACGGTCTCAATTTGCTGCAACGAGACGCTACTATTGTTTTGTTAGGTACTGTAGGATTGCTGTTTTTGATGTTCCTAGCGGGACTAGAAACTAGCCTCGACGACCTCAAACTCAATGCGGACAAAGCTGTTATATTTGGGCTGGCTACTTTTTCCTTGCCGATGATATTGGGGACGGGAGCGATGCTGCTGTTGGGATATAGCTGGCTGGCTGCAATTTTAGTCGCTTCTTGTTTCGCTACGCACACACTTTTAGCGCTGCCAATTCTCACAAAATTGGGATTGATGCGAACTCAGACTATTACTACGACTTTGGGTGGGACTTTAATTACGAATGTGTTGGGACTGTTGGTGCTGGCAATTGTTGTCAAAGCTTTCAAAGGAAATCTCACTCTCGATTTTTGGCTGTTTCTCATTCCATCTCTGGCTATCTACACTTTTGCTACTTTGTGGGGAGTTCCCAAAATCGGTCGCTGGTTTTTCAAGAAATTCGGACACGACGAGAATGCCGAATTTATATTTGTATTGGCGACCCTATTTCTAGTTTCTTACGCAGCAGAACTAATTGAAATTGAGGCAATTATTGGTGCATTTTTATCGGGAATTGCTATCACTCAAATTATTCCCAAAATGAGTCCGCTGATGAATCGGATTGAGTTTATTGGCAATACGCTGTTTGTGCCGTTTTTTCTGATTTCTGTGGGGATGTTAATTGACCCGCTAATTTTGGTAAAGCAGCCGCAGTCTTTGTTGGTGGCGGCGGTGATGATTTTAGCAGAGGTGGCGAGCAAGTTTTTGGCAGCTTGGCTACCGGGGAAATTATTTGGTTTTGAGTTTCCGAACATTATGGTAATGTTCGGTCTTTCTGTTGCTCAAGCTGCTTCTACTTTGGCGGCGATTACGGTTGCTTTTGAGATTAAATTGGTCGATCGCGTAACGGTGAACGGCATCATTGCCATGATTTTAGTAACTTGTGTCGCTTCTCCTTGGATTGTATCTCGGTGGGGTCAAGAAATGCAGCAGCCGGGGTCGAGTTTGCCGGCTGCTACTTCGGGAAAGCATTCATGGGGAGATCGAGTTTTAGTGCCTGTTGCTAACCCGAATACGGAAGATAATTTGCTGCGTTTGGCTTTGATTTTAGCAAAAACATCTCAGGGAACTTTGCTGCCACTGCATATTTTGTCCGATCGCGGCGAAGCAATTTCGCCCGCAGATAAAATGCAGCAAACTCAACTTTTGACGGCTGCGGAAACTGTGGCTAACGCGGCTGATTGTGCGGTTGAACCGATCGCGAGGATAGATGATGCGATCGATCGCGGAATCCTACGGAGTGCAACCGAACGCGAGGCTAGTTTAATAGTTTGCGGTTGGAAGGGATTTTCCACAACTCGCGACAATTTTTTTGGCAGCATCATTGACACAGTGATCAGGCGATCGCCCGTACCCGTACTGATTGCTCGATTTCCCGATCCTCTCCAGAATACAGCCAGAGTTATTTTGGCTGTAACTGACAGCGAGTTGACTCGGTTTGGATTTCAGGAAACCGTGGATATTGCTAAGAGTTTAGCCGACGAACTCAAGGCGAGTTTGCAAGTGTTGTTGGTGGCGACAAAACGGGAACAAAGCAACAAAAGTGCGGGGGAGGTGGAAATTCTTTCTGAGATACCAGTAAATCGGGTGCGGGGAAATTTTATCAAGCTAGTTTCGCAGAATTTGTTAGAACACGATTTGCTGATTTTAACAACAATTTCTCACCAGAATTTGTGGGACAAACCGGGAACTCTTAAAGAACCGGAAGCGATCGCCCGGACTCACCAAAATATTTCGATGCTTGTTGTTTATTTTCCTGTATCTTGAGGAAGATTTTAAGGGAGCATCTCATATTTGTAAAAACACTTCTTCTGACTCCTTCCTTCTGACTATTTCCTCCTGACTATTTCCTCCTGGTTCCTAACTCCAATTTCTAGCTTGGCTGCTTTCATTGAGATGCTCCCGATTTTAACTGCAGATGATGTTATGAATCTGCATTCATCTGCGGTTAAGATTCACTCCTAATCCAACGGAATTGCTAGAACAAATTCCCCACCTCTTCCCGGTTCGGAAATACACTCGATCATCCCACCGTGTTTTTCGGCAACAATTGGATAGCCAATCGCTCAAACCAATTCGGTACCTTTCCCTTACCGCAATTTGGCTTAGGATCGCGAATTAAATAACTTACAATTTTAATTGTTATTGTGGGATGGGCGTCCCGCCCGTCCCACAAACTTGTGGAAGTTATTTAATTCTCATTCCT